>NZ_JBHTVQ010000016.1:60841-107741 GCF_042792855.1 Streptomyces sp. NPDC056600 | reverse complement strand
CCGAGGGGCGCCCCCGTCGTGCATTCCCCCCGCCGGCCCGGGGTTTGGGGGCCCCGCGGCCCTGGGCCCCCGACGTGAACGCCCCCCCCCGTGCACCTCGCACGGGGCGGCTCTTCCGGTCCCTGGCGCGGGCGTCGAACCGGCCTGGCGTTTCCCTTGGTCCTGGCGCGGGCGAGTTGCCGCCCGGGCTCGCACCGGTCGGGTCGTGCGGACCGGCGGCGAGCGGTCCTCGGCACGGAGCCCGGTGCGCCTTCATCGTGAGCCGGTGATCCACGTCAGGTGACCTGGACCGGCGACCGGCGCGGGTTGGTCCCGCACCGGCCGACGTGCCGTGTACGCCAGGCCCGGGCGTCGCCCCGGGACGACGGGCGGCCCGATGCGCCTGTGTCAGCCCAGCAGGAGCGCCGCGGGGGCGGCCAGGGCGAGCGGCAGGGCGACGCCCGCCGTGAAGTGCACGAAGCGGGACGGGTAGTCGTAGGCGGCGACCCGGTGACCCACCACGGCGCACAGACCGGCCACCGCGCCCAGCAGCGCGCCCCTGAGCCCGTCGCCCACCAGCGCGCCCGCACCGGCCGCCACGGCGACCGCGAGGACCATGCCGGCCGCCGGCGGCTTGGCGACGACGGCGCGGACCAGGATCGCGGCGGCCACCGCGACGCCGCCGGTGGTCACCGCCTCCGGGGCGGCGGCGAGGTGCCCGGTGGCCAGGATGGCCAGCGCGGCGGCGGCGAGGGCCGCGGTGAGGCCGTACATCCGCTCGTCCGGCTCGGCGTGGCTGCGGAGCTGGAGGACCAGGGTGAGCAGGACCCACACGCCCAGCGTGCCGAGGACCGCGCCGGTGCCGTGCTCGCGGCCGACGGCCAGGACGGCGACGTCGGCGGCCAGCGCGCCGAGGAAGCCGAGGGCGATGCCCTGGCGGGCCGGCCACATGCCGTTCAGGCGGAACCAGCCGGCCGCGGTCAGGCCCTGGAGCACGACCAGCGGGAGCAGCAGCGCCCAGGTGCCGAGGGCCGCGCCCCCGGCCAGCAGCAGGGACAGCGCGGCGGTCAGCGCGGCGGGCTGGATGCCGGGGTCGATGATCGGGGAGCGGCCCTCGGCGCGGGCGCGCTGGGCGTCCGTCACACGGGTGTTGCCGCCGACGGTCGCGGGGCCGTAGCCCGCGAGGTCGGGACCGCCCTCGGAGGCGCCGCCTTGGGGGGCCCCGCCCTGGGAGGCGCCGGCCGGGGCCGCGCCGCCGGGCGCCGCCGAGGCGTGCCCCTGCTGGACGCCGTGCCCCGCCGACGGGTCCGCGGGCGCGGCGTGCGGGGCGGCGGCCTGCGGGGCCGGCGCCTGTGACGCCTGCGGCCCGGCCGGGGCGTGCGCGCCCGCCCGCGCGCCGTCGTACTGCCCCGGGTACCCGCCGCCGTACCCGCCGCCGTGCGTCCCGGGAGCCTCGGCGCCCGGCATCGGACCGCTGGAGTGCGGGTACGGGACCGCCGCGCCGGGCTGCGCCGCCGGCGGGAGGTACGCCGTGCGCGCGGCCTCCGGCTCGTGGGCGGGCGAGGCGCCGAGGTGCGGCTGCATCTGGGAGTCCCAGGTGTTGCCCTGCCATTGCTGGGTGGTCTCCGACGGCGACGGCGTCTGCGGGTAGCCGTCGCCGGGGCCGTGGTGCGGCCCCGGGTACGGCTGCTCGTACTGGTTGCTCATGCTGTGGGGGTCACCCTCCTGCGAACGGCGGGAGCACCTCGACCGTGCCGCCCGGAGCCAGCCGTACGGTGTCGTGCCCGCGGGTCCCCACGGGATCGCCGTCGATCAGGAACGAGCAGCGCCGCAGTACCTGGGTGAGTTCCCCGGGGTGCCGTGTGCGGACCGCGTCCAGCGCGTCGGCGAGGGTGTCCGCGTCGAAGGACTCCTCGGCGACGCCGGCCGCGGCCTTGGCGGCGGCCCAGTAGCGCACCGTGACCTGTGCCATACCGTTCCTCGGCTGAGTGAACTGATGTGTGAACACGGTCAGGCTAGCGGCCCCGGCGGGCGGCGTCGGCCAGCCAGGCCCCGAGCCGCCGGGCCAGTGCCTCGTCGACCGCGTTCTCCGCGTGGCCCATCCCCTCCTCGAGCCAGAACTCGGCGTGCCCCCCGGACGCCTCCACCAGCGAGCGCGGATGGTCGAGGGGGAAGTAGGGGTCGCTGTCCCCGTGCACCACCAGCAGCGGGACCGGAGCGATCAGCGGCGCCGACTCCACCGGTGAGGGCGGCACCGGGTCCCAGTCCCGGTGGTGGATGCGGGTGCGCAGGGCGAGCCGCCCGACGAGCCGGCCGGCCGGCCTCATCACCACCCAGTGCAGCCGCCGCATCGCGGCCGTCCCCCGGTAGTACCAGCGGGCCGGGCCGCTGACCGTCGCGACCGCGTCCACGCCGGCGTCGGGCAGGGCGGCGTGCCGCACCACCACCGAGCCGCCCAGGGAGAAGCCGGCCGTGGCGATCCGCCGGTGCCCCAGCTCCCGTGCCCAGGCGACCGCCGCGGCCAGGTCGAGGACTTCCTTGTCGCCCACGGTGGAGTGCCCGCCGGACGCGCCGTGGCCCCGGAAGGAGAAAGTGATCACCGCCGCGAAATGTGAAAAGGAACGCGCTATTCGCCGCACGTGGGGCCTGCTCAGATCTCCGGTGAATCCGTGCGCGATCACAATCACCGGGTGATCGGATTCCGCTCCCGGTGGATCGTATACAGCCGTGCCCGGCTCGTACGCGGCGTGGACGCTCACCCCGTCGGCCGTACGCAGAAAGGCTGTTCGGGGGTACCGCCGTTTTGTCTCAGCCTTCGGGACGTCACCCGAATCAGCCGTTTGACCTGCCCTGCCAGTGCTCATGTGGGTTATTCTGCTGGGCAGAGGACTCGGGCGACGCAGCCCCCGGGTCCTTTCGCGCATTAGAGCGAGCTGTATACGAGTCTGAAAGCGCAGGTGCACGGGACTTCTCCAGCACGACGCGGTGCGGCGAGAGGGCCCGGGGGCGACGGAGCCCGCCACGCGCCGCGATGCAGTGCCGCAAACGTCCTCGCGGGGACCCAGGAGGAACCAGACGTTATGGGCAAGCGAACCGTGCACCACCGGACCACCGACAGTGTGGAGAACCGATGAGCTCACTGCTGCTCCTCACCAACGCCCTCCAGCCGTCGACCGAGGTGCTGCCCGCCCTCGGCCTGCTGCTCCACCACGTGCGCGTCGCCCCCGCCGAGGGCCCCGCGCTGGTGAACGTGCCCAGCGCCGACGTCATCCTCGTCGACGGCCGCCGTGACCTCCCGCAGGTCCGCAGCCTGTGCCAGCTCCTGCGCTCCACCGGGCCCGGTTGTCCGCTGATCCTGATCGTCACCGAGGGCGGCCTGGCCGCCGTCACCGCCGACTGGGGCGTCGACGACGTCCTGCTGGACACCGCCGGCCCCGCCGAGGTGGAGGCCCGCCTGCGGCTCGCCGTCGGCCGCCTGCAGCTCACCGGCGACGACTCTCCCATGGAGATCCGCAACGGCGACCTCTCCGTCGACGAGGCCACCTACTCCGCCAAGCTCAAGGGCCGGGTCCTGGACCTCACCTTCAAGGAGTTCGAGCTCCTGAAGTACCTCGCCCAGCACCCCGGCCGGGTCTTCACCCGCGCCCAGCTGCTCCAGGAGGTCTGGGGCTACGACTACTTCGGCGGCACCCGGACGGTCGACGTCCACGTGCGGCGGCTGCGCGCGAAGCTCGGTCCGGAGCACGAATCCTTGATCGGGACTGTCCGCAATGTGGGCTACCGGTTCGTAACTCCTGAGAAGGGCGAACGTCCCGCCGAGGACGCCAAGCGCCCGGCCGCCTCCGGAACCCGCGACGCCCGCCCGGGTGCGAAGCGGGCCGAAACCGGACAGAGCGTCCCGGAAATGGCCGCCGACGCCTGACGCACAGGCCCCGCAGGCACCCGTCGGCCCGCTCCCGGCCCGCCGAGGGGTGGGTGCGGGGTCGACAGCAAAGCGTAGATGTCCTGCCCAGAGGTGTTTCCATACGCGTAGACTCCGCGCGTGGCCAAGGTGACTCGGGACGACGTGGCGCGACTGGCGGGTACCTCGACCGCCGTAGTCAGCTACGTCATCAACAACGGACCCCGGCCGGTCGCCCCGGCCACCCGCGAACGTGTGCTGGCCGCCATCGCGCAGCTCGGCTACCGGCCCGACAGGGTCGCGCAGGCCATGGCCTCGCGACGGACCGACCTGATAGGCCTCATCGTCCCGGACGCCCGCCAGCCCTTCTTCGGCGAGATGGCGCACGCGGTGGAACAGGCCGCCTCCGAGCGCGGAAAGATGGTCCTGGTCGGCAACACCGACTACGTGGCCGAGCGCGAGGTCCACTACCTGCGTGCCTTCCTCGGCATGCGGGTCTCCGGCCTGATCCTGGTCAGCCACGCCCTGAACGACCAGGCCGCCGCCGAGATCGAGGCCTGGGACGCCCGGGTCGTGCTGCTGCACGAGCGCCCCGAGGCGATCGACGACGTCGCGGTGGTCACCGACGACGTCGGCGGCGCCCGCGGGGCCGTGCGGCACCTGCTGGAGCACGGTCACCCCTACGTCGCCTGCATCGGCGGCACCGCCGAGACCCCCGAGGTCGGCGACCCGGTCTCCGACCACGTCGAGGGCTGGCGCCTGGCCATGGCCGACTTCGGTCTGACCACCGAGGGCCGCTGCTTCGAGGCCCCCTACAACCGCTACGACGCCTACCAGGTGGCGCTCGGGCTGCTCGCCGGCCCGGACCGCCCGCCGGCGATCTTCTGCTCCACCGACGACCAGGCCGTGGGCGTGCTGCGCGCCGCCCGCGAGCTGCGGATCGACGTGCCCGGCGAGCTGGCGGTGGTCGGCTTCGACGACATCAAGGAGGCGGCGCTCACCGACCCGCCCCTGACCACGGTCGCCACCGACCGCAAGGCGATGGCCCGCGCGGCGGTCGACCTGGTGCTGGACGACACCGTGCGGCTGCCGGGCAACGGCCACGACCGGCTGCGCATGGTCCCCGCCCACCTGGTGACCCGGCGCTCCTGCGGCTGCGACGAGGAACCGCGGCAGCTCTGACGGGCGTGCGCGAGGCTTGTCACAGCTGGTCGACAAGCTTCCCTGCCGAGCGGCCCACGGCGTTACCGTCGAATCCGAGTACTCCGCCGACCGTCCAGACGCCGTCCAGGTAGGGAGACCCGTAGGTGCGTGCCGTTCGAATACTTCTCGTCGTGGCGCTGCTGCTCGGCGGACTGCTGGTGGCCGCCGACCGGATCGCCGTGAACATCGCCGAGGACCGGACGGCGGAGGGGCTGAAGACCTCGCAGGGGCTCCGGGACACCCCCGAGGTCGCGATCCAGGGCTTCCCCTTCCTCACCCAGCTGGCCGACGGCGACCTGCACGACGTGCGGCTGTCCATCGCCGAGTTCCCGGTCGAGGGCTCCGACGGCAAGAAGATGACCGTCGAGGACCTCGACGCCCGGCTCCGTGGCGTCCGCCTGGACGGCGACCTCACGCCGTCGAAGGCGGCCCGGGTCAAGGGCGACCTGCTCGTCCGCTACGACGAGCTGCTGAAGGCCACCCGCACCGAGCCGCAGCGGGTCGCCCCCGGGCTGACCGCGGCGGTCGTGGGGCTCTCCGACGGCGGCCAGGGGCGGATCAAGGTCAAGGTGCAGCCGGCCCTGCTGGGGCAGAAGCTGCCGGCACTCGACGTGCTCGGGAAGGTCGCGGTGGAGGACGGGAAGCTGCGCGTGCGCGCCGCCTCGCTGCCCGACCTCGGCGTGAAGGTGCCCGAGGAGACGGTGCGGTCGGTGACCGACTTCGACCAGGCCCTGTCCGAGCTGCCGCCCGGCCTGCGGCTCGCCTCGGTCCGACCGGACGACGACGGCGTGCGGGTCACGGTGACCGGCAAGGACGTGGACCTCTCCACCTGGTAGGCGGCGCGTCCGGGGGTCCGTACAGCGAGACGGCCTGTCCGCCGCAGGGGCACCCAGGGCCCCAGGAGGCCCTGCCGAGCCCCTGCGGACAGCCTTGCGGTGGCAGATCGTCCATATGACGGACATTTACGTCTCAGGATGCGACACGCCGGTGACATGTCCGGTTCTCCCTCCTTAGGATCTGGGACATGAAGCGACAGGCGGATCTCACCAAGCGGCGGGCAGTGGACCTGTGCCGCGTGGCCGCCATGCTCTGTCGCACTTCCTGACGGGAGAGCTCTCCCGTTCCCCGCGGGCCCGCTCGGCGGGCCCCCTCGCGTGTGCCCGTGGCGACGAAGACGCACCGCGCCGCATCGTGCCCCGCGCGCCCGCACCCCTGTGTTCGCCAGCTTTCAGCTTCCCAGCCGACACCCCCGCAACTGCCCCGGAGGAGATGGAGCATGAGCCGCAACGACGTCCTGGTCGACGCCGACTGGGTCCAGGAGCACCTGGACGACCCGAACGTGGTGATCGTCGAGGTGGACGAGGACACCGCCGCCTACGACAAGAACCACATCCGCAACGCCATCAAGCTCGACTGGACGAAGGACCTCCAGGACCCGGTCCGCCGCGACTTCGTCGACCAAGAGGGCTTCGAGAAGCTGCTCTCCGCCAAGGGCGTCGGCAACGACTCGCTGGTGGTCCTCTACGGCGGCAACAACAACTGGTTCGCTTCCTACGCCTACTGGTACTTCAAGCTGTACGGTCACGAGAGCGTCAAGCTGCTCGACGGCGGCCGCAAGAAGTGGGAGCTGGACGCCCGCGAGCTGGTCGAAGAGGTCCCCGAGCGCGTCGAGACCCAGTACAAGGCCAAGCCGCAGAACACCGCGATCCGCGCCTTCCGCGACGACGTGCTGGCCGCGATCGGCAAGCAGAACCTGGTCGACGTCCGCTCGCCCGACGAGTTCTCCGGCAAGCTGCTCGCCCCGGCCCACCTGCCGCAGGAGCAGTCGCAGCGCGCCGGCCACGTGCCGACCGCCGCGAACATCCCGTGGTCGAAGAACGCCAACGACGACGGCACCTTCAAGTCCGACGACGAGCTGAAGGCGCTCTACACCGACGCCGACGTCGATCTCGCCAAGGACACCATCGCCTACTGCCGCATCGGTGAGCGCTCCGCGCTGACCTGGTTCGTGCTGCACGAGCTGCTGGGCGTGGAGAACGTGAAGAACTACGACGGTTCGTGGACCGAGTACGGCTCGCTGGTCGGCGTGCCGATCGAGCTCGGCCCCGGTAAGTGAGGACGGACGACCATGTGTGGAGCTAAGGCAGGCGGCCCCGACGCCGCCGTGCGGCCCGGCGAGACCACCATCCAGGGCCAGGTGCTGCACGAGGGCGAGCCGGTGACCGGCTACGTCCGGCTGCTGGACTCGACCGGCGAGTTCACCGCCGAGGTGCCCACCTCGGCCACCGGCCAGTTCCGGTTCTACGCCGCCGAGGGGACCTGGACCCTGCGGGCCCTGATCCCCGGCGGTCTGACCGCGGACCGCACCGTCGTCGCCCAGCAGGGCGGCCTGGCGGAGGTCGCCATCGCCGTCTGACGGCCGGCCGACCCTCTGTGCGACGCCCCTGGCGCCGTCGCGCCGCATGCCTACGCTGGAGGTATGTACGCGCGACGGCGCCACGCCTATTTCGTGCTGATGGGCATCTGCCTCGGCCTCTTCGTCCTGGCCTGGGGCGTGGTGCGGCTGTGGTCCGTGCCGGCGGCGGTGGCCATGTGCGTGGTGGCCATGGTGATTCCGCCCGTCGCGGCGGTGGTCGCCAACCGCCGGGGGCCGGACGACCGCTGGTGGGACGAGACCAGCGGCGACCGGCGGTCCGACGAGTGGTGGGACGAGCTGGACGACAAGCGACGGCGGCCGCCGCGCTGACCGGCGCGTCGGCCGGTCGGCGGTCGCGAGGCGGTCAGCAGGCGATCAGTAGACGAGGGCCTGGGTGTCCTCGCCCAGCGCCTCCTGAACGAACACCTGCGCGCCGGCGATGCGGACGCCCTTCAGCACGTCCGCCTCCGTGATCTCCCGGCGCGTCGCGCACTGCGAGCACAGGGTGACGGAGCCGCCGGCCAGGACCGCGTCCAGCAGGTCCGGCAGCGGGGCGGCGTGCGGCAGCTCGAACTCCGCCGCCCGGCCCGGCAGCGAGAACCACGCCGACTCGCCGGTCAGCCAGAGCGAGACCTCCACGCCGCTGGCGACCGCCACCGCCGCCACCGTGAACGCCTGGGAGCAGCGCTCGGGGGAGTCCGCGCCCGCGGTCACCTTGATCACCAGTTTTTTGGCCATGGCCGGATCGTAACCAAACTCGCTTGCAACCCTGAGGCCGGTCGAAGAGTCTTCCCGTTGGCATGCACGCGAAAACCTCGCGGAGGTGCCCCGAATCCTTACTGGGGGGACGACTCTCTTGTCACACGACACGCCGAGGGAACCCGAGGAGGCCGCACCCGCGCCGGGTGCGGCCCCCGGGGAGCCCCAGGCCACGCACACCGGCGGGCCCGCACCGGAGCCCGCCCCCGCGCCGGAGGCCCTGACCGCGGAGGCCACGCCTGCCGAGCCCACGCCCGTCGAGCCCGCGCTCGCGGAGACCGTGCTCGCGGAGACCGTGCCCGCCGCCGCGCCCGCCCCGCGCCGCAGGGGCCGCACCGCGATGCTGATCGCCGCCGCGGCCGTCCTCGGCCTGGTCGGCGGCACCTGCACCGGCTACCTGGTCCAGGCCGAGCGGGAGCCCACCAAGCTGCCCTCGCTGTCCCAGCCCGAGCTGAGGCAGGCCAAGGGCGAGGGCCCGGACCCGCTTCCGGCCGCCCAGGACCGCAAGGTGAGGACCGACGGCGACCTGCGCAAACTGCTCCTGAAGACGCCGAAGGGCAAGAAGGAGAAGGAGCGCGGGTGGATCGGCGTCGACGAGTTCTCCAGCTTCCACGACGACGACATGTCCTCGCTGCCGGACGAGCTGACCGACGAGTTCCGCCGGGCCGCGACCGTGACCTGGGAGGACACCGACACCCGCTGGGTGACCATCCGGCTCGTCCAGTTCCGCAACGAGTCGGCGCTCGGATCGGTCAGGGCACACCAGGGTCAGATGGGATTCGCCCACGAGGGCGCCCGCGAGTACCCCTTCCCGGGGGCCGAGGACGGCGCGGTCCTGGTGTTGAAGCCCGAGACCGAGCCCGGCTACATGACGTCGTACCAGGCGCACGCGACCGCCGTACGCGGTGACATCGCGCTCCAGATCTGGGTCAGCGACATCAGACCGGTCGGCAAGAAGATGGCCACGAAGCTGGCCGAGCAGCAGATGGAGCGGCTGTGACCGAGGCGAGGAACGAAGAGGCGCGGACCCCCGGAACCGGGGAGACCGCCGAGGGCGCCGGAACACCGGACGCCTCCGCGGCCGCGCCGCCGGAGACGCCGGTGACGGCCGAGACCCCTGAGACGGCGGAGACCTCCGAGACGGCGGGGACGCCGGTGACGGCGGAGAACCCGGCGAGCGCGGCGAAGCCGGCGAAGAAGCCCGGCCGGGGCCGCCGCATCGCGGCGCTCTCGGGCATCGCCCTGGTGACCGCCGCCGCGATCGGCGTGTCCGGCTTCACCTGGGCGACCGTGCGGGACGCCGACCGTGACCCGGGCAAGCCGGTCTGGAAGTACGCCAAGGCGCCGGACAGCAAGCCGGCGTCCGTCGAGGCCGACGGACTGCGCGGGATGCTGCTGCTCTGGGAGGACGACCTCTCCCAGGGGCCGGACATGGGCGAGTACGGCTCCGACGTCGAGCTCAACGGCAAGGAGGCCGCCGCACTCGCCAAGGAGAGCTTCGACGGGCTTCCCCGGAGCCAGCGCAGGCAGCTCGAGCGGGAGATCGACAAGCAGCGCGTCAAGGGCCTCGCGATGCGGAGCTTCACCGTGCAGGGCCGCCACGACGCCTACGTCACCGAGGTCGTCCTCACGCAGATGAGCAACGAGAAGGACGCCAAGTCCTCCGCCACGGGCCGGCGCCAGATCTTCGAGAGCATCAAGGACCTGGGGATCGCCACGTCCGGTCCCAAGGTCCCGGGGCACGCGAAGAACGCCCGCTGCTACGTGATCGAGGCGGACAAGAAGGGCCAGAACGAGTTCGTGCACTGCGTCGGCCACCAGGGCGAGGTGTCGGTCAGCCTCACCGCGTTCGCGCCCCGGCCGGTCGAGAAGAAGGACATCGCCGGACTCATGGGCAAGCAGTTGGACCGCATCGAGACCCCGGGGGAGGCGGTATGAGCGAGCAGACCGTCGATCAGACCGCACAGCCGCAGGAGCCGCAGCAGCCGACGCCGGTGGTGCCGCAGCAGTCCACCACGGAACCGCCCGCGCCGCCCACCGCGCCGCCCGCCGCGCCGCCCGCCGCGCCGCCCGCCGGGCAGCCCGCGGTGGTCGCCCCGCCGGCGCCCGTGACGGACTCCCCGGCCGCCTTCGCGCCGCCGGGGCCCGCCCTGCCGGCGGACGCCCCGGTCACCGGCGCCCCGCCGGCCGGCGCCGGCAATCCCTTCGCCGCCCCCCAGGTGGCGGCCGGCACCGAGCCGGCCAAGCCGGCCAGGGACCGGCGGCGGATGCTGCGGGCCGTGGGACGGTGGACGGCCGCCGTGGTGGTGTTCGCCGCCGTCGGCACCGGCGCCGCGTACGGCATCACGTCCATGGAGCGCACCGAGGTGCCGGGTCTGGCCACCGAGTCGGACGGCCGCTGGGACTATCCCGAACTGGTGCGACCGCCGCTGCCCGAGGGCAGCCCCGCCCCCTTCGCCGACGACAACCCGGCCGGCGCGCACCACGCCGACCTGCGCGAACTCCTGCTGCCGGCGCCCGAGGGCGCCACCGCGGTCAAGGAGCTGGCCGGCGACGAGAACGGCTGGCTGAAGAAGAAGACCTTCCTGGCCGCCTTCGAGAAGGACGGCCGGGAGGATCTGTCGCAGCTGCTCACCGACAACGGCCTGCGGCACATCGCCGCCCGGGGCTGGACCATGCCGGACGGCACCCGCACCGAGATCTACCTGCTCCACTTCAACACCGCCGAGCAGCTCGAGGTCGGTGTCTGGGACTCCATGGCCACGTACGGCGAACCCGGCTTCCTGCCCGCGGGCAGCGAGGCGTGGGAGGCCGACGAGGACTGGCCCGCCAAGGCGGCGGTCGCGGACGTCCCGCTGCTCGCCTACGTCGAGGCCGAGCCCTACGGCGACGAGCAGAGCCGGCACGCCTACCTGAACGCCGGCGACACCCTGGCCGTGATCACGCAGACCAGGAAGGGCACCGCCGCGGCGATCCCCTTCCAGCAGACGGCCGTGCTGCAGTCCCAGCTGCTGAGCTGACCACCGGGTGCGACCGCACCTCGCAGGAAGAGCCGGACCCCGGGCGCGTAAGCTGGGGTCCGGCTCTTGTGTACACCGCTATACCGCGCTCATCTGAGGAGCACCCGTGGAGATCTTCTTTTCGGCCCTGCTGGTTCTTGTCTGCCTCGGCGTTCTCGCCTTCGCTGGCCTGACCGTGAAGAAGCTGTACCAGGGCCAGCGCTGACCCGCGCCACGACCGACCCGTTCACGCCACTCGCGACGACGAAGAGCAACTCATGATCGAGATCCCGTCAGACCTTCACCCGGACCTCGTCCCGCTCGCCTTCCTGCTCGGCAACTGGGCCGGCGCGGGCGTGCACGACTTCCCCGGCTCGGAGAAGTGCAACTTCGGCCAGGAGGTCAGCTTCAGCCACGACGGCCGGGACTTCCTGGAGTACCGCTCCCACACCTGGGTGCTGGACAACGACGGGAACAAGGTCCGTCCGCTGGAGACCGAGTCCGGCTTCTGGCGGATCGACAAGGACCGCAACGTCGAGATCGTGATGACCCGCGACGACGGCGTGGTCGAGGTCTGGTACGGACAGATGGCCGACAAGAAGCCGCAGATCGACGTCGTCACCGACGCGGTCGCGCGGACCCGCGCCTCCGGGCCGTACAGCGGCGGCAAGCGCCTGTACGGCTACGTGAAGAGCGACCTGATGTGGGTCGGCGAGAAGCAGACCCCCGAGGTCGAGCTGCGCCCCTACATGTCGGCCCACCTGAAGAAGGTCGTCACGCCGGAGGAGGTCGAGCGCTGGGCCAAGGCCCTGCCCGACGATATGCCCGACGACGGCATCGCCTTCTTCAAGTGACTCGCTCCTCGGGCGGTCGCCCGAGCATTCTGGCCTTCCTCGCCGGGCTTCGTGCCGCTCTGCGGCTCGAGCTCGGTAGGGAATCCGTGGCTTCCTGCTTCATTGCGCTGTGCCGGGACACGTCCCGGTCTTCCCTGCGCTCGGCAGGCTGACGCCGCCAGTCCGGCGGCCGCTTTCACGTTCTTCGCGGCGTTGTGGTCGCGGTCGTGCACGGCACCGCAGGCCGGGCATGTCCACTCTCGGATGTGGAGGGGTTTGGGCCCGTCCAAGGCGCCACAGACCGAACAGGTCCGGCTGGTCGGCTCGTAACGACCGATCATGATCAGCGTGCGTCCGTACCGGGCGGCCTTGTAGGTCAGCATGCTGACGAATGAGCCCCAGCCCGCGTCCTGGATGGATTTGGCCAGCTTCGTACGCGCCAGTCCTACGACCGACAGGTCCTCCACAGCGATCGCTTGGTTCTCGCGAATCAGCCGTGTGGAGAGTTGGTGATGGAACTCGCGGCGCGCGTCTGCGACGGCCGCGTGGGCGCGCGCGACTTTCAGGCGGGCCTTCTCCCGGTTGCTCGAACCTCTCTGCTTGCGGGACAGTTCACGTTGCGCCTTCTTCAGTTTTTTCTCCGCACGGCGCAGAAGCCGGGGCGAGTCGATCTTCTCCCCGGTGGACAGAACTGCGAAATGCGTCAGGCCGAGATCGATGCCGATGCTCTGGTTGGTGGCGGGCATGCGTGCGGCGTCCACGGCGGGGTCGGTGTCGACGACGAACGACGCGGTGTATCGGCCGGCGCTGTCCTTGACCACGGTGACCGAGGAGGGCGTGGCAGGCAGGCTGCGGGACCATTTCACCTTCACCGGGCCGATCTTCGGCAGGTTGAGTCGTCCGGCCGCATCGATGCTCCAGGCAGCGTTCGCGGTGAACCGGATCGACTGTTTTGTGTCCTTCAGTGACTTCAGGCGCGGCGCACCGAGCTTGGGGCCCTTGCGTTTGCCGGAGCGGGAAGCGAAGAAGTTCCGGTAGGCCGTCTCAGCGTCTCGCAGGGACTGTTGGAGTACGACCGCGGACACCTCGCCCAGCCAGGAGCGCTCCGGGGTCCTCTTGGCCTGGGTGATCAGGCGGACCGACAACTCCCCGAGTGTCGGATAGGGCAGGCCATCCCTGCGAGCGCTCTCACGGGCGCGCACCGCGTCGTTGAACACCACGCGAGCACAGCCGAACGCCTTCGCCAGCGCGATCTGCTGGTGGCAGTCCGGGTACAACCTGAACGCGTAGCGCAGCTGCATGCCGGTGACCATACATACCGGGACGTTAGGTATATGCCGGAGATCGGAATTCTCCTTGCCGGACCTCGTCACGCGTGTTCGTCCTGGCATCGTGACCGCGTTCTGACGCATGTTGCTCGCCGGCTGTCTGGTCCGGGCAGGGGCCGCGAGGGGCGGGGCCTCCAACGCTGGGGCTCGCAGGCTTCGCGCGCGACCGTCCGCGGCGGCCGCTCGAATTTTCACCCTTCCAGTAGGTGGAGTCGTCCCGGCCCGACCTAGACTTTCGGTGTGGTGAGCACCGACTGGAAGACTGACCTGCGGCAGCGCGGCTACCGGCTGACCCCGCAGCGGCAACTCGTGCTCGAAGCGGTCGAGACACTTGAGCACGCGACCCCCGACGACATCCTCGGTGAAGTGAGGAGAACGGCGTCGGGGGTCAACATTTCCACCGTCTACCGGACCCTGGAGCTCCTGGAGGAGCTCGGCCTGGTCAGCCATGCCCATCTGGGGCACGGCGCCCCGACCTACCACCTCGCCGACCGGCACCAGCACCTGCACCTGGTCTGCCGGGACTGCGGCGAGGTGATCGAGGCGGACGTCGCGGTGGCGGAGGAGTTCACCGCCAAGCTCCGGGCGACCTTCGGGTTCGACACCGACATGAAGCACTTCGCGATCTTCGGGCGGTGCGAGCGGTGCGGCAAGGAACCGCCCTCCGCCGCGGGCCCCGCTCCCGCGCCCGAGGATCCCGCTGACCGAGACACGTAGGGTGAGTCGTATGAAGAGTCCCTTGCTGCTGTTGCCCGGCGCCGTCCCCGCCGAGGGTGTGGACGAAGGCGTCGCCGCGCACTACGGAGACCTGTTCCGCGAACAGCGGGCGCTGGCCGACGGCAGGGGCTTCGTGGACCTCTCGCACCGCGGCGTGGTCACCGTCACCGGGGACGACCGGCTGGCCTGGCTGCACCTGCTGCTCACCCAGCACGTCGAGCGGCTGCCCGCGCACCGGGCGACCGAGGCGCTGATCCTCTCCCCGCACGGGCACATCGAGCACGCCCTGTACCTGGTGGACGACGGCGCCACCACCTGGGCGCACGTCGAGCCGGGCACCCAGGAGGCGCTGATCGCCTACCTGGAGTCGATGAAGTTCTTCTACCGGGTGGAGGTCGCCGACCGCACCGCGGAGTACGCCCTCGTGCACCTGCCCGCCGGGTCGATCGCCGCCACCCCGGAGGGCGCCGTGGCCCGGGAGACGCCCTACGGGCGGGACCTCTTCCTGCCCCGTGAGCGGCTCGAGGAGTTCGCCGGGGCGAACGGACCGGCCGCGGGCCTCCTCGCGCTGGAGGCGCTGCGGGTCGAGCAGCACCGGCCGCGCCTGGGCTTCGAGACGGACCACCGGACCATCCCGCACGAGCTGGGCTGGCTGGAGAGCGCGGTGCACCTGCAGAAGGGCTGCTACCGCGGCCAGGAGACGGTGGCCCGCGTCCACAACCTGGGGAAGCCGCCGCGGCGGCTGGTCTTCCTGCACCTGGACGGCAGCGAGGTGCACCTGCCGCCGCCGGGGACGGAGATCCGCGACGCGGACGACGGCCCCGAGGGCCGCAAGCTGGGCTTCGTGACGACCTCGGTGCGCCACCACGAGCTGGGCCCGGTCGCCCTGGCCCTGGTGAAGCGCAGCGTGCCCGTGGACGCCCGGCTGCTGGCCGGGTCGACGGCGGCCGCCCAGGAGGTCGTGGTCGCGCCGTAGGGCCGCCCGCGCGGGCCCTACATCTCCAGCAGGACGGTGAAGGGGCCGTCGTTGGTGAGGGACACCCTCATCTCGGCCCCGAACCGGCCGGTCGCCACCGTCGCGCCGAGCGCGCGCAGCCGCGCGACCACCTCGTCCACCAGCGGTTCGGCCACCGGTCCGGGCGCCGCCGCGTTCCAGGTGGGCCGGCGACCCTTGCGGGCGTCCCCGTAAAGGGTGAACTGGCTGATCACCAGAAGCGGCGCGTCCACGTCGCTGCAGGACTTCTCCTCGTGCAGGATCCGCAGCGACCAGAGCTTGCGGGCCAGCTGGGCCGCCTTCTCCGGGGTGTCGTCGTGGGTGACCCCGACGAGGACGCACAGCCCCTCACCAGTGATCTCTCCGACCGTCTCGCCCTCGACGACGACGCTCGCGCCGTCCACCCGCTGTACCACCGCTCGCATGGGCCCCATCATGCCGTGCCGCCGAACGGTGGTTCCGCCCGGCCCCGGGAGGTTCGGACACCCCTCATCAGGGGACGATCATGGACACTCGCGCACATTGCGGCCACTTGGGGTGGCACGATGCAAGTCCACACGCCGGTCGCGGGCGACCAAGGAGATGCTGGAGCAGATGAGGACACCGGGAACGCACATCGGCGGTCGGGCGGCCGAGCGGGACGGGCAGGCGGTGGCGGGCCGCGCCTTCGCGCAGCGGACGCCCTCGCACGACATGGCGGCCGCCTCCGCGGCCTCGGCCCCGCAGGGCGCGGCCTGCGGGGCCGGCACGCCGCCGGCGCTCGCCCCGGTCGCCGGGCTGCCGATGGCCGAGATCCGCGCGCTGCGGCGCCGGGCGCTGGCCGAGGAGACGGACCTCAGCTACCTGCGGCGGCTGTTGCAGGGCCGGATCGACATCCTCCGCGCCGAGCTGGGCCGCCGGGGCCCGGGCGGCGGCGCCGGGCAGGGGCCGGCCGTCGAGCTGGGGCCGGTCATGGAGCGGCTGCCGGAGATCCTCCGGGACGCCCCCGCCCGCCACCCCTCGTCGGCCCGGCACGTCACCTTCTCCGCCCCGCGGAGCGAGGAGTACCGGCGGGAGGCGGCCGGGATGCTGGACGAGGTCGGCCTCTCCGACCTGGCCGCCCGGACCGACGTGGAGCTGCGGGTGGCCCTCGCCCGGCTGGTGCGGCACGAGCGCGGGGTGTCGTCGCGCCGCCAGGACCTGCAGCGCACCGCCGACGCGTGCGGGGCAGAGCTGGCGCGCAGGTACCGTGAAGGAGAGGCGCAGGTGGACGACCTGCTGCTCTGAGTCCTTCCGAAAGGCCCCGCACCGTGTCCGAGCCGACCTCCGAGCCGACCCGCGTCCTCGCCGACGACCGCCCCACCCCGGCCGCCGCCCGGGCCGACCGGGTCGATCCGGCGGACCAGGCGGACCGGGCCGACCATGCCTCCCGGGACGGCCGGTCGTCCCGGGACGACCGGGCCTTCGCCGCGGCGGCGCCGACCGCCCACGTCGCGGCCGCCCACGCTCCGGCCGCCCCCGCGCAGGCCGCTCACGCCACGGCCGCCCACGCGCAGGCCGCACCCCGCCCGGCCGCTCACGCCGTCGAGCCGGTGCCGCTGGCGGAGGTGGTGCGCTCGGGCTTCGTGGAGGGGCGGCACCGTGGGCACCTGGTGCTGCTGGCGCCGGACGGGTCGGTGGAGTTCGCGCTCGGTGATCCGGGTGTCGCCGTCTTCCCCCGGTCGTCCAACAAGCCCATGCAGGCCGCCGCCATCCTGCGGGCCGGGCTGGCGCTGAAGGGCGAGCGGCTGGCGATCGCGGCGGCCAGCCACTCCGGAGAAACGTTCCACCGCGAGCTGGTGCGCGAGATGCTCGCCGAGTTCCACCTGAGCGAGGAGCAGCTGGGCTGCCCCGTCGACCTGCCGCTGGACCCGGTGGAGGCGGAGGCGTACCTGGCCGCCGGAGGCGTCCGGGAGCGGGTCGCCATGAACTGCTCCGGCAAGCACACCGCCATGCTGGCCGCCTCCGCCCTCAACGGCTGGTCGTTGGAGGACTACCTCGACCCGGGGCACCCGCTGCAGCGGCTGGTGCACACGGCGGTCGAGGAGGCGGCGGGGGAGCCGGTGACCGCGGTGGGCACCGACGGTTGCGGCGCGCCCCTGATGGCGATCGGCCTGACCGGTCTGGCCCGGGCCTTCCGCTCCTTCGTGCTGGCGGAGCCGGGCAGCGCGGAGCGCCGGGTGGCGGACGCGATGCGGGCCCACCCGGAGTACGTGGCCGGAACCCGTCGTCCGGACACCTGGCTGATGCGCGAGGTGCCGGGAGCCCTGTCGAAGATGGGCGCCGAGGCCGTGCAGGCCGTGGCCCTGCCGGACGGGCGGGCGCTGGCGTTCAAGGTGGAGGACGGCGCGACGCGCGCGCTCGGTCCGGTGCTGGCGCGGGTGCTGCGCCTGGCGGGGGTCGACGCCCCCGTGCTGGACCGCATCGGCCACGCGCCGCTGCTGGGCGGCGGCCAGGAGGTCGGGGCGGTCCGCGCGGCCTTCTGAGGCCGGGCCGGGGCTTGCCGTCCGGCGAAGCGCTCGCCGTCCGGCGGTGTGCTCGGTGTGCGGCCCGTCGTGGGGGCCGCAGGGGCCCCGCCCGGTCGGGCGGGCGCCCTGCCGTGAACTCTGCCGGTCGGACCTCCTTCCTGCCCGGTACTCGCCGGCCGGTGGTGGACGGGACTGTGCTGGGTGGTGCATCCGTAGCGTGCTCTTCAGTTGTAGGAGTGCGCTCCCGGCTCCCCTCCGGAGAGGAACGCTGCCGTGATCTCCGGCTCTGACGCCAACCGCCCGGCTCCTGAGCCAGGTTGGAATAGTTGGCGACCAACTCATCTGTAGTTGTATCCATCTCGCCGGGCCGGGTAACCACCCTTGCGCGAACTCCCCGGAAATGGCGTGAAGTTGTACGCTTGCCGGGTCAGACCGCCGGCGAGGTGACGGTCACGGCGAGCACCACCGCACCCGCGGAGCTGCACGTCGGGCTGTTGGCCTTGTGGCCGACGGTGAGGAGAAGCAGGCCGACGAGACCGGCCGTGCCGTACCTCATCTCGACGTACCGCTCGACCATGACGACGGCGACGGCTGCGGCGAGGGCGGCGAGGGCGGGCACGGTGCCTCCAAGGGGTCTCGGTCTCGTGGGGCGGTGCGGTCTGTGGTTCGCTCCCGGTGATGGAAGTGGGGCCAACTCGGTCCAACTCTGCCAAGTGTGGAAGTTGGTTGGAGTTATGTCCAGTTGGCGGTTCGCGAAACCAACCTCCGTAATCTGCACGGAAGTTGTACCGTTTGGTCGTGACTCAGGAGAACGTGGCAGTGACTGGCAACAGGAGACTCTCGTCCCATGAGATCGCCGAGGTGCTGCGCGACCGGATCCAGGCCGGCGAGCTGAAGGCGGGCGACAGGCTGCCCACCCAGGCCGAGCTCGCCGAGGAGTTCGGCGTGGAGCGCGGCGCGGTGCGTCAGGCCCTGCGCACCCTGCAGGAGCTCGGCCTGCTCACCAACGTCAGCAAGGGGAGCCCGCCGCGGATCGCCGAGCGCCGCCCCGTCTCGGGCGAGCCGCGCCCGGCCATGGTCGGCCTCGCGCCCCGGCTGGTGCAGGCGTTCCAGGAGCCCGCGGTGCGGATCGACGCGGTCTGCCTGACCGCCGAGACGCTGATGCTGGCGCTCGCCGAGCCGCTGCGGCTGGTCCACGAGGGCCGGGTCCGGCCGGAGTCCATCGACGTGCGGATCCTGGTCCCCTCCCGGAACATCAACCTCGCCTTCCCGGTCCCGGTCGAGGGGCGCCGCAGGCGGGCCGACGGCGACGTCGAGCCGCCCGACCCGGTCCACGAGTGGTGGCTGGCGCAGCGCAACGCCCAGGGCCACGTCCTGCGCCACAACCTGCGGATGCTGCGCCACTCGCACGGCGTGGACGTCCGGGTCACCTTCCGGGCGCTGCCGTTCACCCCGCCGATGAAGCTCTACCTGCTCAACGGCTCCGAGGCGCTGATGGCCTACTACATGATCACCCGGCGGGAGGAGACGGTCGGGGAGAGCGAGGCGGTGGAGGTGTTCGACGGGATGAGCGCGGAGTCCCTGCTGTTCTCCTTCGAGCGCGCCGGGGCCTCGCGGGACGCGGCGTTCGTGGAACAGTCGCAGAAGTGGTTCGACGCCCTCTGGGCAACCATCACCACTGACCTGACACTGTCCTGATGGCCCCTCATGTGATGACTGCCGAGGCGGACCGCCTCGTCTCCCACGCCCGTGTCGTCCTGCTCGCCCTCGACGGACCCCTGTGCCGGCTCTTCGCCCCCGGCGGCGACGAGGAGCGGCTGCTCGCCGACGACCTGATCGCCTGGCTCGACGGCACCGGGGCGGGCGGCACGCTCCCGGCGGCCGTCCGCGCCGGCCGCGACCCCTACGAGGTCCTCGCGGCCGTGGCCGAGGGCCCCGACGAGGCGGTCGCGACCGCCTTGCGCGCACGCCTGACCGCGGCCGAACTCCGCGCCGTGCCGAAGGCGTCGCCCACGCCGTGGGCCGACCCGCTGGTGCGCACCTGGGCCTCGCTGGGCGTGCGCACCGCGGTGGTGACCCGCCACGACGCCGAGGCGGGGAGCCGTTACGTGGCCGGACGCGGGCTGACGGACGCGCTGCCCCGGGTGTGCGGCCGGGGGACCGGGCGCCGTGAGGAGTTCCGCTACACGCTGGCCGGGGCGCTCGCCTCGCTCGGCGCGGAGCGGGGGGACGCCCTGTTCGTCGGCGAGACCCCCGCCCACTTGGCCGCCGCCCGCGCGGCCGGCGTCCCCTTCCTCGGCCACGCCCGCAGCGCGGCCCGGGAGACCTCCCTGCTCGAGGCGGGCGCCCAGCACCTGGTCGGCTCCCTGAAGTTCGTCCTCGACGCCCTCCAGCCCTGCCCCGTCCCGGCCAGGGCGGACCACGGCGAGGCGTGAGCAGCGGGTGACGGCGCCGGTCGCCGGCGATGCTGTCCGGTCTCGGACAAATCCCGGTAGGGCGGACCCCTGAGCCGCGGTGCCCGGACTTGGGTCAGATGTGGAGTTCGGGCGGGAAGCCGGTCCAGCGCAGTTCTGTGGGCAGGTGCCGCATGTCGTTGTGGAACAGCACGGAGGACGGTCTGCCGGGCGCGTATCGGATGACCGTCAGGGCTGCGTTGCCGTGGTTGAGGCCCATCCAGCGCCACTCGGGTGCGTCTAGGGCAGCCCGGATCAGCCATCCGATGAGGAAGTTGTGGGTGACGACCAGTTCGTGGCGGGGGCGATCTCCGTCGACCGGACCTGTGAATGCTGTGAGCGCTTCCCGGGCCAGTGCTGGACCGCGGTCGCGCTCCTCGTCGGGAACCTGAGCGAGGAAGCTGAGCATGGCTTCGGCCGCATCCGGCGGCAGCTCCTCCTTCGTTGGCAGGTAGGGGACGTAGTCGCCGGCCAGTTCCGACTGGTGCAGGGGGACGGCGTCAAGCTGTGCGCCGATCAGCCGGGCCGTCTGCCGCGCCCGGGGCAGCGGGCCGTGGTGGATCGCCGAAAGCGGGGTGTTCCGGAGCCGTT
The DNA here is from genome assembly GCF_042792855.1 of Streptomyces sp. NPDC056600. Taxonomy (NCBI): domain Bacteria; kingdom Bacillati; phylum Actinomycetota; class Actinomycetes; order Kitasatosporales; family Streptomycetaceae; genus Streptomyces; species Streptomyces sp. NPDC056600. The sequence continues at coordinate 87,082 of NZ_JBHTVQ010000016.1, read as the reverse complement.
CACCGAGCAGAACGGCCTGGCGCCGGCCGCCTTCCGTCAGGGTCGTCTCATCTTCCGACGCTTCACCGTGCCGGGCGAGGTAGAGGTATCGAGTGGCTGCGTTTGTCATGTCCCGGGTTTCCGTCGGCCATCAGTGATCTTGCGTGTCGGGATGGACGCGGACCTCGTTGTGCGTAGTTCCGTGGCGGCAGCGACTTTCTCCGACGGGCAGACGTGAACATGTTGATCAGCGCGACGCGCTCGGGGAATCCGGCCGCTGCCGGCAAGGGTCTCGGCTCGGCGGACGAGCCGGTGGTGGCGGTGGGCGAGGCCGGCCGGAGACGACTGGGACGTCAGCTCACTTGCCCGGAGATCTCCGAGACCGCCCGGTCATCACAGAGACAGGACAGACGCGTCAACTCGGTGCGCACGCACCGGTGTCGGCGTGAGGACACCGTCCCGAGAACGACGCGCAAGCCTGTTAGCAGGGCGCTTGCAAAAGTTAGCGCGAGGTGGCACGGTGTGGTCATGGCATCGCTCAACGTCGGTGGTCTCGGGGAGTATCTGCGCGAACAGCGGCGCAACGCCCAGCTGTCGTTGCGTCAACTCGCGGACGCCGCAGGGGTGTCGAACCCCTACCTGAGCCAGATCGAGCGAGGCCTGCGCAAGCCCAGCGCCGAGGTGCTCCAGCAGGTCGCCAAGGCCCTGCGGATCTCCGCCGAGACTCTCTACGTCCGGGCGGGCATCCTCGACGCCGAACGGGGCAGCGGCACTGCGGACGACGGGACGCACGGTCCGGACACCCGGGCCGTCATCTTCGCCGACCCCGTGCTCACCGAGCGGCAGAAGCAGGCGCTGGTCCAGATCTACGACGCGTTCCGCCACGAGAACGGCGCGGACGACGCGGCGGCAGGCGGACCTCGCCCGGCCGACGGCGGAGACACGCCACCGGCACCACCAGACTTCCAGAAGTAAGCGATCCGGGAAGGACCATCGTCATGGCCATCACCGACGACCTGCGCAAGACCCTCAGCGACCCGACGCCCCTCTACTTCGCCGCCGGCACCGCCGACCTGGCCCTGCGGCAGGCCCGGAAGGTGCCCGCCCTGGTCGAGCAGATCCGGGCGGAGGCCCCGGGCCGGATCGAGGCGGTCAAGGCCACCGACCCCGAGGCCGTGAAGGAGAAGGCCGTGGCCCGGGTGAAGGAGACCACCACGGTCGTCCAGGCCAAGGTCACCGAGGTCGTGTCCGGTCTGGAGCCCGACCTGAAGAAGCTCGGCGAGACCGCGCAGGGCCTGGCCCTGCGCGGCGTGGGCCGGGCGCTGGAGTACGCGGTCAAGGCCCGCGAGACCTACGAGCGGGTCGCCGAGCACGGCGAGCAGGCGGTCCGCGTCTGGCGCGGCGAGGCGGCGGACGGCATCGTCGACGCCGCCGCGGCGGTCGAGCCGCGGGCCTCCAAGCCGGCGTCCGCCGAGACCCCGGTGGCGCAGCCGCCCGCCTCCGCCGTCCCGCAGGACGAGCCGGCGCAGGCGAAGACCGACGCGGAGGCCGGTGAGGCCGGCGCCGCGGAGTCCGCCGGGAAGAAGGCCGCCCCGGCCAGGAAGGCCCCCGCCCGGCGCACGGCGAAGAAGTCCACGCCGCCCGCCGAGTGAGCGTCCCACGCGGCCGGCGCCTCGGCCGTGCGCGGTAAGGCCGGGCGCCCCCGGGGTGCCCGGCCCGCCCGCCGGGTAAGGGTCCACGGACAGCCGTAGGGAGCCACGGGCGGGAGACGAGTACCGTGGCTGACAGGACCTCCCCCAGGACCCGCTTCCGGGCCCGGGCGACCTGAGACTGGTGGTGGACGTTGTGCTGATGCAGGGCTTCAGCAACCTGATGTATCTGCTGAACCTGGCGCTGATCGTGTTCAGCGGGTTCGCGCTGGTGGACGCGGCGATCCGCCGCGAGGACGGCTACCGGGCCGCCGACAAGAAGACCAAGCCGTTCTGGCTGATCATCCTCGGACTCGCCTTCGTGGTGAACCTGATCTTCCCGATCCTGTCGTTCCTGCCGATCATCGGCCTGATCGCGACGATCGTGTACATGGTCGACGTGCGTCCCGCCCTGCGGAACCTCCCGGGCGGCGGGCGCAACCGCACCCGGGGCGGCTCCAGCAGCGACGGCCCCTACGGCCCGTACAACGGCGGCCGCTGACCCCCGCCGTCCGCCGCCCGCCCCACACGCACGCCCACGACGCCGGCCCGGCGTCGTGGGCGTCGTCGGTCGGTGGTCCACCCGGTGGGCGGCGCACCCGGGTGCCGGGTGCAGGGCGCGTCCGCGGACCCTCAGCCGCGCTCGAGGAGCAGGACGGCCACGTCGTCGGTGAGCTCGCCGCCGTTGAGCGAGCGGACCTCCGCCAGCGTCTCGCGCAGCAGGATCTCGCCGCTCAGACCGGCCGCCAGGTGGTGCCGGACCAGGTCCGCCATGCCGTCCTCGCCCAGCCGCTCGCCCTGGCCGCCGCCGTCCCGGCCCTCGATCAGGCCGTCGGTGTACAGCATCAGGCTCCAGGCGTCGCCCAGCCACATCTCGGTGCGCGGCCAGCGCGCGTCCGTCAGCAGACCGAGCGCCGGGCCGTTCTCCTCGTAGGGCAGCAGGTGGGCGCCCTCGCCCGGGCGGGCGATCAGCGGCGGCGGGTGACCCGCCAGGCACACTCCGGCGCTGCGCCCGTCCGGCGCGATGTCCACCTGGCAGAGGGTCGCGAAGGTCTCCTCGCTGTGCCGCTCGTGCTCCAGCACCTTCTGCAGGGTGGCCAGCAGGTCGTCGCCGCTGAGTCCGGCCAGGGTCAGGGCGCGCCAGGCGATGCGCAGCTCCACGCCGAGCGCCGCCTCGTCGGGACCGTGACCGGCCACGTCGCCGATCATCACGTGCACCGCCCCGTCCGGGGTGCGCACCGTGTCGTAGAAGTCGCCGCCCAGCAGGGCGCGCGAGCGGCCCGGCCGGTAGCGGGCCGCGAACCGCAGCAGGGAGCCGTCCAGGATGGGCGTGGGCAGCAGTCCCCGCTCCAGCCGGGCGTTCTCCTGGGCCCGCAGCCGGGACTCGGTCAGCCGCCGCTCCGCCGTGTCGGAACGCTTGCGCTCCACCGCGTAACGGATCGCGCGGCGCAGCAGCCGCCCGTCCAGCTCGTCACGGACCAGGTAGTCCTGGGCGCCGACACGGACCGCCTCGGGTCCGCGCCGCTCGGCGTCGCCCGAGCTGGTGAGGGCCAGCACCGCGTGCCGGGGCGCGATTCGCAGCACGTGCTTGAGCACGGCCAGCTCGTCCTCGGCCGCGCCGTCCTGCGACGGGGCGGTCCGGCCGGGGGCGGGGAGGTCGAGGTCGAGCAGGATGCAGTTCACGTCGTCGGTCAGCAGCCGCTCCGCCTCGGTGAGGTTGCGGGCGGTACGGACCCGCACGGGCCTGCCGTCGGAGCCGAGGAGTTCGGTCACGACGGCGGAGCCGCCCGGGTCGGCCTCGATCAGCAGCAGCGTCAGCTGCGCCGGGGCGGGGGCCTTCTCGGCCGCCGGGGCGCTGGACGCGGGATTGTCCGGCGAGGTGTGCTCCTCGTGGTTCGGGGCGGTGGGGTGCGGGTCGTCCGCCGACGGGTTCGCCGATGCCGCGGAGGGGGCGCCGCCGGCGGGCCCCAGGGGGCGCGGGGCCTCCTGGGCGGGAGCGCCGTACGCCCAGGCGCCTGAGTCCGGCGCCGGATCGCTCTCCACGGGCGGTACCGCCCGGGGACGCGGTATGTGCATCGACATGGGTTCGGTTTCCTTCCCTCCCCCCGAAGTGGCGGGACCGAGAGGGTTCGACGCCCGCCGAGTGGGGACCTTAGCGGCTCACCAGGGCACAACGGAATGCCGGACCGCCTGCGGGAAGCCGGGTCCGGCAGCGTCAAATGCCGCGTTCAGGAGCGCTTTCGGACGAGACGGCGGCCTCGGCGGGGATGACGAACGTCACGCGCCGAGGCCGCCGGCAGGCGGGAAGAGGTGGAATGCGTCACTCCGCTACTCCCGCACCGGAAGGGGGTGTTCCGGTGTGTCAGTCCTTCTTTCCGTCTTTCTGTCCTTCGCCCTTCTGCCCGCCGCTCCGCTGCCCTCCGGCCTGTGCGGCCTCTGTGCTCGGCTGCTTCGGGTCGGGCCGCACGACGCCCAGGATCGGCATGGTGCCCGCGCCGGCCACGGTCACCGAACGGCCGGGGCGCGGGGCGTGGATCATCAGGCCGTCGCCGACGTACATGGCTACGTGGGTGGCGTCGCTGTTGTAGATGATCAGGTCGCCCGGGCGCATCTGCTGGACGGGCACCCGGTGCAGCCGCCGCCACTGCTCCTGCGAGGTCCGCGGGATGCCGTAACCGGCCGCGGCCCACGCCTGCGAGGTCAGGCCCGAGCAGTCGAAGGAGTCGGGGCCCTCGGCGCCCCACACGTACGGCTTGCCCAACTGGCCGGAGGCGTAGGCGATGGCACGGCGGGCCGAGTCGGAGGTGGCGTCGTCGAGACCGGCGAGGATGCCGGAGCCCACCCAGGCGGCCTGGGACCGGCGGTCGGCCTCGGCCTCCAGCTCGGCGAGCCGCTCCCGCTCCTCCTTCTCCAGGCGGGACTCGAGCTCCTCCGCCTGCTTCACCTGCTTCTCGATCTTCTCGCGGGCCTTGTCCTTGGCCTTGCGCTGCTTCTCGAGCTTCTCGTACCGCGTGGAGGCTTCCCGCTCCAGCTTCTTGAGGTCTTCCTTGGTCTCCGTGAGGTCCGCGAGCACGCCCTTGGCGGCCTTCTCGCCCTCCCGCACGCGCCGGGCGCCGTCGAGGAAGTCCTCGGGGTCGTCGCTCAGCCAGAGCCGGGCCTCCGGGGGCAGCCCGGCTCCCCGGTACTGGGCGCGGGCGGCGGCCCCGGCCCGCTGACGCAGGTCGTCCAGCCGCTGCTGGACGTCGTAGATCTGGTCGGTGATCCCGGCGATCTCCCGGGACTGCTCCTTCGCCTTCTCCTCGGCCGCGTTGTACGCGTCGGTGGCGCGGGCCGCCTCGCGGTAGAGGGCGTCGAGCTGCTCGCGGACCGCCTCGAGTTGCGCGGTGCTGGCGGGAACGGGCGCGGGGTCGTTCGCCGCACTCGCGGCGGCCGGCACATGGGTGCCCGCGTATGCCACGCCCGGCGCGCCCACCGCGGTGATCGCGCAGACCAGCGCCACGGCCGCGACGATCAGCCCGCGGCGGCTCGGGCCGCGTCCGCCTCTTCCTCTGCCTGCTGCCATGGGTCGCCTCCCACCTGTCTTACCGTCGGTAACATCACTCGTCCCTGGGGGATGCTGCCATGCCGCACGGGCAAAGCGACAGAGGTCGTGCCGAGCCGGCCGGAGTCGGACATGCCGGCCGCCGCCTCGGCCGGCCCCCGGCCGCCCTCGGTCGCGACCGCCTTTCCCTTCTCGGGCGGACGCGCGTGACGATCCCTCAGGTGGTGTGACGAACAGTGCGAAGCGATCGTTCCCGGGGTGCGGGTCCGTTCGGGTGACGTTCCGTCAGGGGGAGCGGCGAGGGGCGGTGGCGCCGGCCGGGACCGCCGTGGCGGCGGCCCGGGCCGGACGTGAAGCGGCGTCACTCCGCCCAGGGCAGGACGATCCTGTCCTCGCCGCCGGGCAGCATCGCCCTGCCGCCGGCCGGCATGGCGACCAGCGCCTGGGCCGGTCCGCCCACCGCCGTGACCTGCCGCACCGAACCGGCGGGCAGCAGCACGGCCTGACCGGCCTTCGCCCGCTCCACGGCGCCCTCGATCTCCACCTGGAACTCGCCCGACAGCGGCATCCAGACCTGCTCGCGGTCGATCAGGTGCACCGGCGTCGCCGCCCCCTCGCCCAGCTCCACCCGCCAGGTGCTGAGCTCCTTGCTCCCCTGGCTCGGAGCCGCCAGCGCGAACATCGCCCCCGCGCCCGTCCTGGTCGTCCGCTGCTCGGTCTCGTCGATCACCGTCATGGAGTACCCCCTCGTGTCTGCGCGTCCGACGGACGCCGTCGTATGTAAAGCCCCTTTACTCACACCTTGAGTAAAGAAGCTTTACATACCTGTGTCAAGATGAATCGATGGAGACCACGCACGACCCGCTGGAGCGGACCGAGCTCACCTTCCTGCTCGGCATGGCGTTCCAGCTGGTCCTCACCGAGTTCGTGAGCCGGCTCGACGGCGCGGGCTACGACGACCTGCGCCCGATGCACGGCCTGGTCTTCCAGGCGCTGCGCGGTGCCGGCGCGACCAGCAGCGAGCTCGCCGAGACGCTCGGGGTCACCAAGCAGGCCGCCGGGCAGATCGTCGACGACCTGGAGAAGCGCGGCTACGTCGAACGCCGCCCGCACCCCGCGGGCGGCCGCCGCAAGCTGGTCGTCCTCACCGCCCGGGCGCAGGAGCACCTCGCGGTGGCGGGCCGGACCCTGCACGGACTCGAGGCCGAACTGGCCGCGCGGCTCCAGAAGTCGGGCCTGCGGCTCCCGCGCGCCGAACTCGCCGCCCTGGTGCGCGTCATGGCGGGCGACTCCCCGCCGCCGCTGCGCCCCCTGTGGTGAGCTGACCCCCGCCCCGGGGCTGCACACGAGGTGACCCGGCCCTCGCAGGGCGGGGCCGACGCCTGCGCGGGGCAGCGCGAAGCCCCCCGCCCGCCGGATCGGCGGACGGGGGGCCGGTGCGCAACGGCGGTCAGGGCGACGTCGGTGACGGCGGCCCCCGCCGCTAGCGCACGGAGAAGCCGAACCAGGCGTCGGTGTAGGCCGCGCCGACGTCCTTGGCGCCGAACGCGTACGCGTTCTTCGTGGACAGGCCGGCCGAGCCGCCACGCAGCAGCCAGACCGCGCCGTTCTCGCTGTTCTCGGCGGTCGTGCCGACGGCGAGGTCGCGGTAGCCGTTGCCGTTCATGTCCAGGAGCGCGGTGGAGACGCCGAACATGTCGCCGGCCTCGCCGACGCCGGGGATCCCGGCGGTGTCCTGGTTGACGGCCTTGGCCCCCGCGCCGGTGACGCCCGCGGCGCTGCCGGGCACCAGGACGACGGCGCCCGCGTCCTCGATCGTGCCGATGTCCTCGCCCGCGACGCCGAGCGCGATGTCGCCGTATCCGTCACCGGTCATGTCGGCGACCGAGACGGAGGAACCGAAGAGGTCGCCCTCCTCCTGGGCGCCGGGGATGCCGGGGGAGTCCTGGTCGAGGAGCACGGTCTTCGCCTCGGAGAGGCCGGTGGCCGAGCCGTAGGAGATCCGCACCTTGTCGGACCAGTCCTCGGCGCCGACCACGACATCGTCGTAGCCGTCGCCGTTGATGTCGCCGATGCCGGTACCGGCCGGGGTGCTCTGGGCCGAGTCGCCGGGCACCCAGCCGCGCTTGAAGCCGGTGGCGCCGCCACCCAGCAGCAGGCGGTTGCCCCAGGTGCCGTCACCGGTGTAGCGCCACTGGACGATGTCGTCGCGGCCGTCGCCGTTGACGTCGCCGACCTGGCCGGTCCTGATCGGACCGGTGATCGAGGCGGGACCGTCCTCGCAGGTGCCGGCGGGGTTGCAGGACATGTCCTCCTCCCCGTACCCCCACCACAGCGACTTGTCGAGGAGCGGCAGCACGGCCGCCGGGGCGCCGGCCCGGGTGACCGGGCCCTTCCACAGGGTCGCCGGGGCGCCCGCGGGGTCGTCGCCCCTGACCTCCTGCTGGGAGAACAGCGCCAGGTCGGCCTTGTGGTCGCCGTCGAAGTCGCCGATCTGCGGGGCGGCCCCGTACCCGGCGACCGCCGTGCCGCCGGTGAGCCCGGAGGTCGAGCCCCACAGGATCACCGACCCGGCGGTACCGCCGCCGATGATCAGGTCGCCGAAGCCGTCGCCGTCCAGGTCGCCCTTGGCGAAGGTGGAGCCGAAGCGCTGGCCGGCGGTGGCCGCGCCGGGGACGCCGCTGGTGGAGCGGCTCACGATCTTCTTCTTCGCGGTGTCGACGCCGGCGGACGACCCGTACATCACCGCGACGTAGCCGGCGCGGGCCGCGCCGGAGACGGTCGCGTTCGGCGCCCCGACGACGAGGTCGGCGTAGCCGTCGCGGTTGAAGTCGTCCTGGACCCCCACGGAGGGGGCGGGGGCGGCGTGGGCCGTCGCCGTGGTCAGCGACCAAGCGCCCAGGCCGCCGGCCAGCAGCGCCGCGGCGGCAAGGGGAGCGCCCAGTCGCGTGGAACGGGCGCCGCCTCGTGCTCGAGACATGGAGATGCCTTTCGGGTCGGTCGGTCGACGCGGGGCGCGAGACGCGCCGCGCGTTCAACCAGTCCGACACCGGTGGGCCCCGCCCGGTTGTACGCCTGAATGTCACGGTGCTGTCCCCGAACCGCAACCGCCCCGCACTCTTCGGCCAAGCTCCATAGGTGAGCCCTGGACCTGCACGGGATCCTAAACTGAGGGCTGACTAGACCACGGAGCCTCGGGACAACTGCCAAATGTGTCTTTCCAGGCCCCCGAGGTTCACCGCTATTTCGGGGCATGCATTGAGCGTTTTCAGCGCGGCCACCGATTGGGTGATGGCCTCGGTGACCGCAACGGACAGGGCTCCCGTGCCGTTGGGTGAGGTGTTCGAAGTCTCAACCTGCCGGTCCAGGAGCCCTGTTGGTTCCCTATCCTGCCGCACTCGACCTGCCTCATGCGCTGGTCGAGTGGGTCACGATGCTCATCGTCACCCGTGAGGGTGACCGACGCTGCAAGCTCCGCCCGCACCAGCGGGCCCTCGTCGCTCTCGCCTACCTGCGCAAGCACGACACCCTCGCCCAGATCGCCGCAGGGTTCGGCATATCCGTCGGCACGGCCCACGCCTACACCACCACGGTCGTGCGACTCCTCGCGGACCGGGCGCCGGGACTGCTCAAGCCCCTGCGCGAGCACGACCCCGAGTACGTGCTCCTGGACGGCACCCTCAGCGAGTGCGGCCGCCTGGGCGACGGACGCACCGACTACTCCCACAAGCATCGACGCCACGGCGTGAACGTGCAGGTCGTCACCGACCCCGAAGGCCGGCTGCTGTGGATCTCACCGGCACTGCCGGGCCGAGCCCACGACCTGACCGCCGCCCGCACCCACCGCATCATCCGGATCTGCGAACGCCAAGGCGTCCCGATCGTCGCCGACCGCGCCTACATCGGCGCCGGCTCCTGGGTCACCACCGCCATCCGCCGCCCGCCCAACAGAGAACTCACGCCAACCGAACGGACGCTGAACCGCGCACTCGCCCACGCCCGCGCTCCCGTCGAACGAGGCGTCGCCCGACTGAAGTCCTGGCGGATCTTCCGCCGCAGTCGCTGCAGCCCGAACCGCATGACGGTCATCGCTGCCGCGGTCCTCACCCTGGAGAGGCAACGCTGAAAACACTCATTGACACGCCTCCGGGCGATCCGTGTCCGTCTCATTTGAAGCGCTTTGACGCGGCAAGCGCCTCGTTGGTCTTCATTTTACGCAGATCTTCGCCATCGCGGACGTAATATTCGTCATCGAAGCTTGAAAGATCTGATTGCGCGGGAATCCTAATGATCACGTATGACCGCCCGGAGTAGGTGACGGTATCCACGTTAGCCAAGACAGCGCTCTTCAGCGGCTCGCTCACGGCGGAACCCTGAATGGCTCCCAAGATTTTACGCGTGTAATCGCTAAGGTGAAGCCCTAGAACTCGGCATTCACGGTCTACACCAACAAGTAGTTGACGTCCCATGCGAAGGGCAACGACGGAATCAAGCTGTTCAACTCGTTCAGCATCCTTATCGGTATCTGCTACGCCGAATACAACGTATCCATCCGCTTCGGGACCGACATTGGCGATGGCTGAGATGATTTTTGGCAGCTTTTCGAGAAATGTTTGGTTTATTTCGCGCCTACCGTACAGCGACGCTATTCCCTGCTTGAATTCGTAACGCGCACTTTCTATTGGCGCTCGTCTGATGATGTTAGGAAACTCAATCTCCATGGCGGGGCCGTGAGTGAGAGCTGGTCGCGGTGCCCTGGCGAAGTGCTTCTCTAGGAGGCCACGAACAATATCGATGTTCTCCTGGCGTTGCTGCTCGGTAGTTGTATTTCTACTAGGGGTCAGTTTAGCAGATACTTTTCGAATAGCGGCAAATGCCGCTTTGGGGTCGGCGAGTTGCTTCTGCTGCCTGACCATGAGGTCATAGAACGCCATAAATATTGCATAGAAGGGCGTTTTGGCGGAAGTGAAGCTACTAGTGCTGACGTGCGACCTGAAGGCTCCGCTGACCCCCGGTCGCTCGGACTCGACCATGGTTTTCATGGCGCCGAGTACATCCTTGACGTCGTTAGCCAGGGTCTCGGTGCCGTAAGCGTTTAGATCGATTGCGAGCGAGTAGCTCTCAGGCGTAGTCGGGTCAAAGTATTTATCGAGCACATCAGAACTGACGCTAAAGGTGTTACCCCGCACGACTGAAATGCAAATATCTGCCAGAAGTTGTTCATCTTCACTTTGCTGGAGTTGGCGCGGATTCAGAACCCCCAAACTGCACCAAAAGGTCTCCTCTGCTGCAATTCCATACCCTAGTCTTTCGCGTGCAGAATCGATTGAAACAACTGGCATCTTAGTAAGTGGAAGTACGTCGGGTGAGCCATCGTATCTGAAGTCGGAGGCGAGTCTCCTTACCATTCGAACAAAGTCGCTGACGACACCTGCCTGTCGTTTTTCTTGGGCGCTGAGTTGGCGGCCGCCTGAGTTAATGCGCCGGAACACTTCGGTGACTTGCGTGTCCTCTTTCGAGTCGAAGATGGTTACCGCGAGCTGATAGTCGAGCAAGTCGGCGCATTTGCGCGCTGGAAGGAGAGCAGGATCTCCCGGTTCGGCTTCGAATGCGCCAGCCTCGGCAAACTGCCGAGCTCGCGAGAATTCCGCAAGATCGAAGAAGTGCTTTTCTTCGCCGGCCGGAATGGCATACTTGTGTTCAATGTAGCCAAAGATTGCGTCCAGTCTCTGCATGCCGTCAATGATCTCGAAGTCGCCGTCCACAGTTTCAGCGAAAAGAAACAGCGGGATCGGAAATCCCTTTAGGATGCTGTCAATCAAATGGACCTTCTCGTCCACTCCCCAGACGAGTTTTCTTTGGTAGTTCCGATTCACGATAAGCTTCTCGCCTCTGTAAAGGCTGTATGCCTCTTGAATTGACATGCCTCGGGGAGTAATGGACATTTGCGAACCTCCTGTTGATCACGCTTGGTGGCGTGTTGGGTGTTACACCTACCTAATTGCGCATCAAGCAAGTGACGGATGTTTGATATTGTCGGAATTTGTGCACTCTGTCTCCGGCGTCCAGTTGCCCGACCCCTGTGAGCGAGGCATGGGACGCCAGTAGCCCTGCAGCCGGGGGGGCCGTTGTACCCCCGTGCCTAACAGTCGTTAACGGACACGAATAGCTGTGACTGCCGTCTTGGAAGGCGGATGTGCTCCCGATCGTCGAGGCAGGAGGGCGGGATGTGACGACCCGTCCCACGAGGTGGTGCTCGTCGACTGCGGGCCCGTGAGACGGATGTGATCCGAGCCGTGCGAAAGGTGACCGGGCTGAGTTTGTGGCACAGCCGGGTGCTGGCACGCCGAGTGCCCGTCACCCTCCTTGAGGGGGTGTCCGCGCACAGGGCCCGGCCCGCCGTCGCCGTGCTCCGGAGGGCCGGCGCCGGGGTGGAGTGGAGACAGGAGTCGGAGCCCGGAGAGCGCAACGCTCCTCTGCCTTGACGGCCCGGAGACGCCCCGAGGCAGCGAAAAGCCCCCTGCCTTGCGGGAAAGCCGCAGGCAGGGGGCTTACGCGCGTCCGGTTACTTCTTCTTGCCCTGGTTCTTCACGGCCTCGATGGCGGCCTTGGCGGCATCCGGGTCGAGGTAGGTGCCGTGCGGGACGACGGGCTTGAACTCGGCGTCGAGTTCGTAGGCGAGGGGGATGCCGGTGGGGATGTTGAGGCCGGCGATGTCGGCGTCGGAGATGCCGTCGAGGTGCTTCACCAGCGCGCGCAGCGAGTTGCCGTGGGCGGCGACCAGGACGGTGCGGCCGGTCAGCAGGTCGGGGACGATGCTGTCGTACCAGTACGGCATCATCCGGTGGACGACGTCCTTCAGGCACTCCGTCTGCGGGCGCAGCTCCGGCGGGATCGTCGCGTAGCGGGCGTCGTCGTACTGCGACCACTCGGCGTCGGCCTCGAGGACCGGCGGCGGGGTGTCGTAGGAGCGGCGCCACTGCATGAACTGCTCCTCGCCGAACTGCTCGAGGATCTCCGCCTTGTTCTTGCCCTGCAGGGCGCCGTAGTGGCGCTCGTTCAGGCGCCAGCTGCGGTGGACGGGGATCCAGTGCCGGTCGGCGGAGGTCAGGGAGAGCTGGGCGGTGCGGATGGCACGCTTCTGGAGGGACGTGTGCACGACGTCGGGGAGGAGCCCGGCGTCCTTCATCAGCTCGCCGCCGCGGATCGCCTCCTTCTCGCCCTTGTCGGTCAGGTCCACGTCCACCCAGCCGGTGAACAGGTTCTTGGCGTTCCACTCGCTCTCGCCGTGGCGGAGGAGGATCAGCTTGTACGGTGCGTCGGCCATGGCACCCAGCGTAATCGGAGCGCGGCGGGGGTCGCGCGGGCGTCCAGTATTCGGTGGCTCCCGCCCGACGTGCGGAAGTAACATGCACTGTCCGTCTGCGCCGCTTACGGCAGTCCTGTGGAGGCCGCCTTGTCCGTCGTCTCGCCGAGACGTGCCCTGAGGGAGACCGTCTCCGGTCTCCCGTCGGCCTTCTGGTGGCTGTGGGTCAGCACCCTGGTCAACCGCCTGGGCGCCTTCGTGGCCACCTTCCTGGCGCTCTACCTGACGCTGGAGCGCGGTTACTCCGCCTCCTACACGGGTCTGGTGGCCGCGCTGCACGGGCTCGGCGGAGTGATCTCCTCGGTCGGCGCGGGGGTGATGACCGATCGCCTCGGCCGCCGGTCCACCATGCTGATCGCGCAGCTGTCCACGGCGGCGTCGGTGGCGCTGCTCGGCTTCGTCAGCGACCCGGTGAGCATCGCGGCCGTCGCGTTCCTGGTCGGCATGGCGTCGAACGCCTCGCGGCCGGCGGTGCAGGCGATGATGGCGGACATCGTGCGGCCCGAGGACCGGGTGCGGGCCTACTCGCTCAACTACTGGGCCATCAACCTCGGCTTCGCCGTCTCCGCGGCGGGCGCCGGGTTCGTCGCGCAGGTCAGCTACCGGGCGGGCTTCCTCGTCGAGGCGATGATGACGCTGGCCTGCGCCGTGGTGGTGTTCGTGAAGCTGCCCGAGTCGCGGCCCGATCCCTCCCTCGACGCTGCGGCGGCCGACGGCAAGGGCGGCGGGCCGCGGGTGGGGCTCGGCACGGTGCTGCGCGACGGGCGGTTCATGTCGCTCGTCGGGCTGTCGTTCGTGGTCGCGCTGATCTTCCAGCAGGGGTACGTGGGCCTGCCCGTCGCGATGGGCAGGCAGGGGTTCAGCCCGGCGGAGTACGGCCTGGCCATCGCGGTCAACGGCGTGCTGATCGTCGCCGCGCAGCTGCCGGTCACCCGGCTCATCCAGCACCGCGACCCGCGCCGGCTGCTGGCGGTCGCCGCGCTGCTGGCGGGCTACGGGTTCGCGCTGACCGCCTTCGCCGGGACGCTGGGGACGCTGGTGCTCACCGTGTGCGTGTGGACCTTCGCCGAGATGCTGAACGCGCCGACGCAGTCCAGCCTGGTGGTCCGGCTCTCGCCGGTGGAGGGGCGCGGGCGGTACCAGGGGATCTACACGATGTCCTGGTCGCTGGCGGCACTCGTCGCCCCGCTGGCCGCGGGCGTGGTGATCGACGGGTACGGCGCGAACTGGCTGTGGGGCGGCTGCGCGGTGCTGGGCACGGTGGCGGCGGCCGGGTACGTGCTGCTGACGCGGAACCTGCCGCCGGAGGCGGAGGTCACCGTTCCGGTCGGCGGCCTGCCGAAGCCGGTGACCGAGGCCGCCTGACCCGCGCCGCCTGGCGGGGCGGCCTGACCCGCGCCGCCTGGCCGGGGTGGCCTGATCCGCGCCGCTTGGCCGGGGTGGCCTGATCCGCGCCGCTTGGCCGGGGTGGCCTGATCCGTGCTGCCTGCCCGGGGCCGCCTGACCCGCGCTGCCTGCCCGAGGCGGCCTGATCCGCGCCGCCTGCCCGGGGCGGACGTGCCGGAGCCGCCCGAGGGCGGTCACCGCGGCCGCCCGCTCAGGTGCCGTGCAGCATGGCCTCGGCGATCTCCCGGACCCGCGCGAGGGTGATGCCCTCGCGCTGCTCCACCGCCAGCGGATGGTCGGTCGGCTCCAGTTCGACGTACGGCCGGCGGCCCACCTCACGGGTGTGGACGTTGGTGCGGAGGTTGAGGGTGGTGGGGGAGTAGAGGGGCAGCGAGGTGTTCAGCCAGCCGAAGTACGGTGGCTCCGCCTCCCGCCCGGGGGTCTCCCACAACTCGTCCGAGCGCCGGAAGTTCTGGGCGCTGAGCGAGACCCAGACACCCCACTCGAAGACCTCGCCCGTGGGCACGGCGCTGTCGCGCACGGGGATCTCGATCAGGCCCTTCACGAAGAAGTGCTCGCCCTTGATCACGCACTGGTCGGGGGAGAGCACACTGTCCTCGCGCTCGGCGTAGCGCTGATCCCAGACGTCGGGCGCCTCGGTGGAGTAACCCATGGGGAGGCCTGCGTGGTGCTCGCCGCACTGCGAGCAGACGAAGCCGGGTTCCTCGTGTGTCATGACCCGAGAGTAATGGCCCCCTCGGACGGCCACCGCCGAACCGCCGGACCCGCCGCGCCCCGGCGTCCCCTCGCCGCCCGCCACCCGTGACGTTCCGTTCCGCGCGCCGCGCCCCCGTGGCACCCTGTCAGCGAGTCCAGGAGGTCCGCATGTCCCTTACGTCGTCCGGTGACCGTCTCCGTGTCCGTCCCGCCCGTGCCGACGAGGCGCCCGCGCTGAGCGAGCTGGCGCTGCGCTCCAAGGGGCACTGGGGGTACGACGCCGCCTTCCTCACCGCCTGCCGTGACGAACTGACGCTGAAGCCCGAGGACCTGACGCCGGGCAACGCGACCGTCGCGGAGGACGGGACCGGGCGGGTGCTGGGCTTCGTGCTGATCGACGGGGCGCCGCCCCGGGGCCGGCTCGACATGCTCTTCGTCGACCCGTCCGCCATCGGATCGGGCGTCGGCCGACGGCTGTACGCGGAAGGGCTGGCCACCGCCCGCCGCCTCGGGATGCGCAGCCTCGCCATCGACGCCGACCCGAACGCCGAGCCGTTCTACCGGGCGATGGGCGCCCGCGTCGTCGGCACGGTTCCGTCGGGGTCGGTCGCGGGCCGGGTGCTGCCCCTGATGGAGGCGGACGTCCCGCGCGACGATGCGCCACACGCCTCCGCCGTCCCCGCCGGCTCCCTGCCCCGGTGAGCGTCGCCGGCCTCCGGGCGCCGGCCATGGCGGGGCCGAGCGACCCGCCCCTGCGCCCGCTGCCGCCCGGCGTCGCGGAACTGCTGACCGCCCTGGACTGCCCGCCGCGGCTGGCGGCGCACCTGCGCGCCGTGCACGACGTCGCGCACACGCTGGTGGACGGGACCGAGCGGCGGCTGCCCGCCGGGTCGCTCGACCGCGAGGCGGTGCTCTTCGGCGCGGCGACCCACGACGTCGGCAAGACGCTGCACCGGGCCGAGCTGTCCGGCCCGGGCTCGGCCCACGAGGACGCCGGGCAGGCGCTGCTGCTCGCCCGGGGCGTCGACCCCGCGCTGGCCCGGTTCGCCGCCACCCACGCCTCGTGGACGGCGGCGGACGTCGCTCTGGAGGACCTGCTGGTGTCGCTCGCCGACAAGGCGTGGAAGAACAAGCGGGTGCCTGATCTGGAGGACCTGGTCGTGGCCCGGCCGGCGGCGGCGAGCAGCCGGGCGGCCTGGGAGGAGTTCGGCGACCTCGACGACCTGCTCACCGAGCTCGGCGAGGACGCCGACCGCCGCCTGGCGTTCCAGGCGTCGTTCCCGGTCGACGGCTGACGCGACCGACGAGTCGACGGCTGACGAGACCGTCGAGTCGACGGCTGACGAGACCGGCGAAGGGGGAGCCGGGAGGCGCCTGCCGACCGGCGCCCCGCGGGTCACTCCTTGTCGAGCAGGTGCGCGAAGGCGTCCAGGTTGCGGGTGGACTCGCCGCGGGAGACCCGCCAGGCGTACTCCTTGCGGATCGAGGACGCGAACCCCATCTCCAGCAGCGTGTTGAAGGCGCCGTCGGCGGCCTCCAGGACCTGGCCGAGGAGGCGGTCGATCCCGTCCGCGGTGACCGAGGCCAGCGGCAGGCGGGCCGTGACGTACACGTCGCCGTGCGGGTCCACCGCGTAGGAGACGCCGTACAGCTTGAGGTTGCGCTCCAGCAGCCAGCGGTGGACGCCCGCCTCGTTCTCGTCCGGGTGGCGGATGACGAAGGCGTTCAGCGAGAGGGAGTGCCGGCCGGCGATCAGCGAGACCGTGGTGGAGAGCTTCCGCGTCCCGGGCAGCTTCACGACGTAGTTGCCGGGCTCCGGGGACTCCCACTCCAGCTCGGCGTCCCGCAGGAACGCCTCGATCACCTCGCGTGCGTCAGCCATGGGCCGAGCGTACGCGACGGCGGTGGGTGTGCAGGGCGGCCGAGTACACCTCGGTGGTCGCCGCGGCGGCCCGGTCCCAGCCGAACTCCTGGGCGTGCCGAGCGGCACGCTCACCGAGGCGGGCGGTCAGCGCCGGCTCGTCGGCGAAGCGCCGCAGCACCGCCGCGTAGTCGGCGGGGTCGTGGCCGCGCACCAGGAAGCCGGTCCCGCCGTCGCGCACCGCGACCGGAAGGCCGCCCACCGCGGCGGCCAGCACCGGCGTGCCGGTGGCCTGCGCCTCGATGGCGACCAGGCCGAACGACTCGCTGTAGGAGGGCATCACCAGCACCGACGCCGCCCGGAACCAGTCCGCGAGCCGGTCCTGCCCCACCGGCGGGTGGAAGCGCACCACGTCGTTCAGGCCGAGGCGCGACGACAGCTTCTGCAGCCGTTCCGGCTTGGCGAGGCCGCTGCCGCTGGGGCCGCCGACCACCGGCACCACCAGCCGCGAGCGCAGGTCGGGGCGCTGCTCCAGCAGCACCGCCACCGCGCGCAGCAGCACGTCGGGCGCCTTCAACGGCTGTATCCGCCCGGCGAAGAGGGGGATCAGGGCGTCCTGCGGCAGGCCCAGGCGGGCGCGGGCGGCGGCCCGGCCGTCGGCCGGGCGGAAGCGGTCCAGGTTGACGCCGGGGTGCACGATCTCGACCTTCGCGGGGTCTGCCTCGTAGTGGCGGACCAGGTCGGCGGCCTCGTCGGCGGTGTTGGCGATCAGCCGGTCGGCGGCGTTCACGATCTGCGTCTCGCCGATCACGCGGGCCGGCGGCTCGGGCGTGTCGCCCTGGGCGAGCGAGGCGTTCTTCACCTTGGCCATGGTGTGCATGGCGTGCACCAGCGGCACGCCCCAGCGCTGGGCGGCCAGCCAGCCGACGTGCCCGGAGAGCCAGTAGTGGGAGTGGACCAGGTCGTAGTGGCCGGGGCGGTGGCCCGCCCAGGCCTGCATCACGCCGTGGGTGAAGGCGCACAGCTGGGCCGGCAGGTCCTCCTTGGCCAGGCCCTCGTACGGGCCCGCGTCCACGTGCCGCACCAGCACGCCGGGTGCCAGCTCCACGGCCGGCGGCAGGGAGGCGGAGGTGGCGCGGGTGAAGACCTCCACCTCGACGCCCTGCGCGGCGAGGCGGCGGGCGAGCTCGACGATGTACACGTTCATCCCGCCCGCGTCGCCCGTGCCGGGCTGGTGCAGCGGGGAGGTGTGGACGGAGAGCATGGCGACGCGGCGCGCTCGGCGTGGTACGCCCGGCAGCCTCAGCCGCGGCGGCGACGCCGGGGAGAGACGCCCGAGCCTGGTGACGTACTGGCTCACGTGGCAGTCCTCCAGGTGTGTCGGGCAGGGGTGACGGGTGGGGACGCGGCCTCGACCCCTCCAGAGGCGAGAACACCGGCGGGACGCCCGCCATTTCGGCTTTGCCAAAACGTTACGCCGTGTGGCCGGGAGATGAACGGCGCGTTCCGGCCCCACCAGCGCTTTCGTACCCTCGTAGACATGACTCCCCGCGCGACGACCCGCCCCGTGGGAACGGTGACGCGCGGGACGACCAACCCCAACCGGCTCCGCCGCATGGACCGCTGGATCGCGGCCGTGCACGGGGCCGAGCTGCGGCGCGCGCAGGGCCCCGTCGCCGTCGACCTGGGCTACGGCGCGGCGCCGTGGACCGCGGTCGAACTGCTCGGCCGGCTGCGGACCGCCGCACCCCGCACCCGGGTGGTCGGCATCGAGATCGACCCGGCCCGGGTCGCGGCCGCCCGCCCCTACGAGCGGGAGGGGCTGGAGTTCCGGCACGGGGGCTTCGAGGTGCCGCTGCCCGCGCCGCCGCAACTGATCAGGGCCGCCAACGTGCTGCGCCAGTACGACGAGGACCAGGTCGCCCAGGTCTGGTCACGGCTGTGCGCCCGCCTCGCCGCTGCGGGCCCGCACGGCTCGCGGGGCGGGCTGCTGGTGGAGGGCACCTGCGACGAGATCGGACGCCGCCACGTGTGGGTCGCCCTCGGCCCCGAGGGCCCGCGGACGGTCACCTTCGCGGCCCGGCTGGCCTCCCTGGACCGCCCGTCGGACCTGGCGGAACGCCTCCCGAAGGCCCTGATCCACCGGAACGTGCCGGGAGAGCCGGTGCACGCGTTCCTCCGTGACTTCGACCGCGCCTGGGCGGCCGCGGCGCCGTACGCCTCCTACGGGGCCCGCCAGCGGTGGATCCGCGCGGTGCGGGACCTGACCGCGGACTGGCCGGTGACGGACGGGCCCGCGCGGTGGCGCCAGGGCGAGATCACGGTGGCCTGGGAGGCGCTCGCCCCGCGCGGCGGCTGACCTCCGGACGCCGGTCCGGGCGTCGGAGGGACAGCGGCGCCGCGGGGGCGAGGGCGTCGGACGGACAGCGGGACCGCGGGGGCACGCGCGTCAGACGGACAGCGGGACCGCGTGGATCTCGTCCGCCCTGTGCCCGGCGCGCTCGTGCACGCGCTGCACGGCCTCGGCCGAGGGGCCGCTGGACAGGCAGTACACCGTGCCGGAGTCCGGGTCGGCCCAGGCTCCCTCGAAGTGCACGTCCTCGGCCTTCTCCAGGGCGAGGTCGGCCGCGTGGGCCTCCTCGAGCTCGGGTCCGGTGATGCCGGTCATGTTCCGGTGGACATCCATGAAGCGGGCCATGGCTGCGCACCTTCTTCCTGTCGAGTGCGTCCGGTTCCCCTCTCCCCATCGTCCGCCTCCGCCGGGGTCACGACAAACGGCGGGACGGCGGCGTGCGGTAAGAGCACGGACGGCTGGGACCACGGACGGACGCCGGGCCCGCACGGAGGTGCGCGGGCCCGGCGTCCGGGTGTCTCGTGGCGTCAGCCGCACTGACAGGGGCCGCCGGACTGGCAGCCGCAGCCGCAGCCGGAGCCGCAGCCGCAGGCCGCCAGCAGTGGCAGCGCGCGTGGGGCCGGCGCCTCCTCGGTGTCGGCGGCGCGGGTCGGGTCGTCGTCCGTACGGGGGGCCTCGGGCATCTCGGTCCATCCCTCCAGTGGCGTCCAGCAGGACCGTCCAACGGTGTCGCCCCATTGCACCGCCGCGGCGCACGGCGCATCAACGGCGCACGGATGCGCCGGGGCGGGCCGGGCGCGGAACGGGCCCGCCCGGTGGCGGCCGCGGCCGGCCCGCGCCCGGCCCCCGTTACGCGCCGCCCTCCGCCGGAAGGTCGCCCGGGTGCTCACCGGTCACCAGGAACACCACCCGCCGCGCCGCGGACACCGCGTGGTCGGCGAACCGCTCGTAGTAGCGGCCCAGCAGGGTCACGTCGACCGCCGTCTCGATGCCGTGCTGCCACTTGTCGTCCATCAGGTGCTGGAACAGGGCGCGGTGCAGGGTGTCCATGGCGTCGTCGTCCTGCTCCAGCTGGAGCGCCAGCCGGACGTCCTCGGTGGCCAGCACCTGGGCGGTCTTCGCCATCAGCCGCTGGGCGAGCTGTCCCATCTCCAGGACGGTGGCGTGCAGGTCGGAGGGGACCGCCTTCTGCGGGTAGCGCAGCCGCGCCAGCTTGGCCACGTGCTTGGCCAGGTCGCCGGACCGCTCCAGGTCGGCGGAGATCCGCAGCGAGGTCACCACCCTCCGCAGGTCGGTGGCCACCGGCTGCTGGCGGGCCAGCAGGGCGATGGCCCGGGCCTCCAGGTCGTGCTGGGTCTCGTCGACCGCGCGGTCCGACTCGATCACCCGCTCAGCGAGCGACAGGTCGGCGTCGAGTATCGACGCGGTCGCCCGCCCCATCGCCGAGCCGACCGTACGGGCCATCTCCGCCAGGTCCTCGCCGATCGAGTCGAGTTCCTCGTGGTACGCGTCACGCATCCGTGCTTCCTTTCCGATGACGAACGGTCCCGGGCGGATCCCGGGGTGCCCCGGGCGGGCCGGACTCGAAGGTGGTGCCAGGTGCCGTCCGTCCGTCCTTCCCGCCCGGCGTCCGGTGAAGCCACTGTCGCCCGCCGCCCCTGCCGTACCGGTCCCCTCCGGTGAACCGACACGGACCGGAAGGTGAACTCTGGGCGACCAGTGCGCCAGGTCTCCCTCCGGAGGCTGCGGAGCACCCCCCGCCCCCGCCTAACCTGGAGGCATGGACGTAGACGCGGCGGTCGCCGCAGCGGCGGCGATAGCCGGTGTGCTCACCGGCGTGGTCGCCATGCTGGCGTTCCGCTGGAGCGAGAGCGACCTGGAACGCCCCTCCCGCGCAGCCGACCGGGCCGAGGCCGCGCTGCCCCGCGGGGTGGACACCGTGCTGTCGGTGCTCCGCTCCTCGGCGGTGGTGCTCGACGAGGCCGACGCGGTGGTGAAGGCCAGCTCCGCCGCCTACGCGCTGGGTCTGGTCCGCGGCGGCCGGCTCGCCGTCGAGCCGATGCTCCAGATGGCCCGGGACACCCGCCGGGACGGCGAGATACGCCAGGTCGAACTGGAACTCCCCCGGCGCGGCGCCGGCCGGGCGGAACCGCTGGCGGTGTCCGCCCGGGTGGCCCCGCTGGGGTCGCGCCTGGTCATGCTGCTGGTGGAGGACCTCACCGAGGCCCGCCGGATCGAGGCGGTGCGGCGTGACTTCGTCGCCAACGTGTCGCACGAGCTGAAGACCCCGGTGGGAGCGCTCTCCCTGCTGTCGGAGGCCGTGATGGACGCCTCCGACGACCCCGAGGCGGTCGAGCGGTTCGCCGGCCGGATGCAGATCGAGGCCACCCGCCTGACCAACCTGGTGCAGGAGCTGATCGACCTCTCCCGCATCCAGAACGACGACCCGCTGGAGTACGCCGAGCCGGTCAGGGTCGAGGCGCTCGTCGACGAGGCGATGGACCGCTGCCGCCAGCAGGCCGGCTCCAAGCACATCACCATGGCCGCGGCCGGCGCCGAGGGACTGTACGTCTGGGGCAACCGCGGCCAGCTCGTCGGCGCCCTGGGCAACCTCGTGGAGAACGCCGTCAACTACTCCCCGGCCCAGACCAAGGTCGGCATCGCGGTCCGCCGGGTCGCCGACGCGAGCGGCGACATGGTCGAGATCGCCGTCACCGACCAGGGCATCGGGATCTCCGACCGGGACCGGGACCGCATCTTCGAGCGCTTCTACCGGGTCGACCCGGCCCGCTCCCGGGCCACCGGCGGCACGGGCCTTGGCCTGGCGATCGTCAAGCACGTGGTCGCCTCGCACGGCGGCGAGGTCACCGTGTGGAGCACCGAGGGCCAGGGCTCCACCTTCACCGTCCGGCTGCCCGAGGCCGCCGCCGCACGCGACCGCGGCCGCCGCGACGGTTCCACCCTCGACCCCGGCCGGCTCACCCCCGGCCCGCCCGCCGCCGCCCCGCCCGCCACCGGCGCGCAGGGCGCCGACCGGTTCACCGCGGGCCCGCAGGCCGGTGCCGCGCCGGCCGCTCCCACCGCCACCGGGTCCACCGCCGTGCCCGCCGCTTCGCCCGATCCGCTTCCCGCTCCCGCTCCCGCTCCGGAGGTCCGCCCGTGACCCGTGTGCTCGTCGTCGAGGACGAGGAGTCCTTCTCCGACGTCCTGTCGTACATGCTCCGCAAGGAGGGCTTCGAGGTCGCCGTCGCGGCGACCGGCCCCGACGGCCTCGACGAGTTCGAGCGCAACGGAGCGGATCTGGTCCTGCTGGACCTGATGCTGCCCGGGCTGCCGGGCACCGAGGTCTGCCGTCAGCTGCGCAACCGCTCCAACGTCCCGGTGATCATGGTCACCGCCAAGGACAGCGAGATCGACAAGGTCGTCGGCCTGGAGATAGGCGCGGACGACTACGTCACCAAGCCGTTCTCCTCGCGCGAGCTGGTCGCCCGCATCCGCGCCGTGCTGCGCAGACGCGGGGAGCCCGAGGAGGCCACCCCCGCCGCGCTGGAGGCGGGCCCGGTCCGCATGGACGTCGACCGTCACGTGGTGACCGTGGACGGCGCGAAGGTGGACCTCCCGCTCAAGGAGTTCGACCTGCTGGAGATGCTGCTGCGCAACGCGGGCCGGGTGCTGACCCGCATGCAGCTGATCGACCGGGTCTGGGGCGCCGACTACGTGGGCGACACCAAGACCCTGGACGTCCACGTCAAGCGGCTGCGCGCCAAGATCGAGCCGGACCCGGGTGCGCCCAGGTACCTGGTCACGGTCCGCGGCCTCGGCTACAAGTTCGAGCCGTAGACCGGCCCGCCCCCGGACAGCGGAAAGGGGCGGCTCCCCCCGGGGGGAGCCGCCCCTTTCGCGTGCCGTGCGGGTGTCAGTGACCGGCGCCGGACGCCGACTGCTCGGCGGACGGCTCGGCCTCGCCCTGGGACGCGTCGAGGTCCCCGGGCTCGGAGGCCGAGGCGGACGCGGAGGAGGACGGCTCGCCCGAGGGACCGGCCGCGCTCGGAACGGCCGAGGGGCCCCAGTCCGCGAACTGGTTCTCGGCCGGGAGCACCAGGGCGTCCAGGGAGACGTTCCCGGTCTCGCTGAAGGCGAAGGTCACGCGCTGGACGTCGCCGTCGCGGACCGCCTCACGGCCGCCGGGGATCGTGGCGACGGCGGCGGCGTTCTTGCCGCCGATCACCACCCGGCCGCCCGCCGGGACCTTCACCTGGCTGCCCTTGTCGGCCTTGAGGTCCACGGTCGGGCCACCGGGCAGGGTGATGGAGTCGAGCGTCTGGTCGGTCTGCCCGTCGTTGAAGACGGTCGCCATCACGGCGGCCGGGCCGGTGGCCTCCGGGTCGGACTGGGTGAGGACGGCGACGTTCTGGACCTTGATGTGGCCGACGGTGACGTCCGCGAGGTCCGGCTTGATCTGGAGGGTCTCGGCGTGGTTGCCGGCGCCGCAGGCGGCGAGCGAGGCGATCGAGAACGCGATGGCGGCGGCGGCGAGGGCGCCGCGTCGAAGGCTGCTGCTCACGGCGGCGGCAACTCCTTGAACGTGGGCGGAGCGGGACGGCGCGGACGCCGCTCCCCTGGGTCTGTGTAGCGCACCAAGATTACCGAGCCCGTTGTTCCCGGCCGCACCCGACCCACCCTGTGCGAACAGCACATGCACACGGCGTGATCCCGCCCTTCGCGCACACAGGAACTTCACCGGTCCGCTTGACGTTCATCACAACGCGATGTTCTTCCGGTCGCGGAAGCGGCGCCGAACCCCCGCCGCACGTCCCGGAAACACCGCTCCCCGGTTCAGCATTCGCATAACTGCGGGGCGTTATTTCCGCAGGCCCAAATGGCGTCCGTGAAAATCGATCAGGTGGTCACTCGGCCGGCCGGTGATCAATTCCGGATAGCCCCGGGGAGCTCGGCGGGAGGCGCCCGGTCCGCTCGAACGGAGTAGCGGAGATCGTTCACTTGGAATCGGACATTCTGGGGCGTAACGTCGTTGTCGCGAGGCCGCGAAGGGGTGTAACGTCCGCGTTTCGCACGGCCGTGATCCCCCCTCCGACCTGCGAATACCCCCTTCCGTTCCCCTTCCGAAGCATGTACCCGCAGGAGTTGTCAAGCCCCGAGATATGCCCTGACCTGCGAAAACGCCATTCAGAACACGCCCAATCCGTGTTACCCTGGATAGCCACGGAAGGGGTACCTGTCACATGACGTTCAAGGTTGGCGACACCGTGGTCTATCCCCATCACGGGGCCGCGCTGATCGAGGCCATCGAAACTCGCCAGATCAAAGGCGTGGACAAGACCTACTTGGTGCTGAAGGTCGCTCAGGGCGATCTGACGGTGCGTGTGCCCGCGGACAATGCGGAGTTCGTAGGCGTGCGCGACGTGGTCGGTCAGGATGGGCTGGACCGGGTCTTCGAGGTGCTGCGCGCGCCGTACGCCGAGGAGCCCACGAACTGGTCGCGCCGTTACAAGGCAAACCTGGAGAAGCTGGCCTCCGGCGATGTCATCAAGGTCGCCGAGGTCGTCCGCGACCTGTGGCGTCGCGAGCGCGAGCGCGGCCTGTCCGCCGGTGAGAAGCGCATGCTCGCCAAGGCCCGCCAGATCCTGGTGAGCGAACTGGCTCTCGCGGAGAACACCAACGAGGACAAGGCCGAGGCCCTGCTCGACGAGGTGCTCGCCTCCTGATGTTCCCCCGGTCGTGCCGGAGCGGTTACGCCGAGCGCGACCGGACGTAGGACACTTGCTGCCGTGGTGCCCGATGATGCGAAAGCATTGCCGGGCGCCGCGGCATGTCCGTACCCGGAAGTGGTCCGTACCGGCCGGGTGTCACGGAAGGGCCCGGTCGGCGGCGGAGCATCCGGTTCGCCAAGCCCATACCCATCCGGGTGGAGCACACAAACCTGACAGGAACCGATGTCCGACGCAGCTTTCCCCCGAGAAGAGCGCCCCTCCCCTTCCGCGGCCCACGCCGCCGTCGTGATCCCGGCCGCCGGCCGCGGCGTACGCCTGGGCCCCGGCGCCCCCAAGGCGCTGCGCACGCTCGGGGGCACCCCGATGCTGATCCACGCGGTGCGCGCGATGGCGGCGTCCCGTCATGTCTCCCTGGTCGTGCTGGTGGCGCCGCCCGAGGGCGTCGCCGAGGTGCGGTCGCTGCTCGACTCCCACTCCCTGCCCGAGCGGACCGACTTCCTGGTCGTGCCGGGCGGTGCGACCCGGCAGGAGTCCGTGCGGCTCGGCCTCCAGGCCCTGCCCGCCGGCTCCGAGGTGGTCCTGGTCCACGACGCGGCCAGGCCGCTGGTCCCGGTGGAGACCGTGGACGCGGTGATCGAGGCGGTCCGCGACGGCGCCGTCGCCGTGGTGCCCGCGCTGCCGCTGGCCGACACCGTCAAGGAGGTCGAGCCGGCCGAGGTGACCGGGACGCCCGAGCCCGTGGTCGCCACCCCGGTGCGGGCCCGGCTGCGCGCCGTGCAGACCCCGCAGGGCTTCGACCGCGCCGTGCTGACCCGCGCGCACCAGGAGGTCGAGGGCGAGGTGACCGATGACGCGAGCATGGTCGAGCGGCTCGGCCTCGGCGTCGTCACGGTGCCCGGGCACGAGGAGGCGTTCAAGGTGACCCGCCCGCTGGACCTGGTCCTGGCCGAGGCGGTCCTGGCCCGCAGGAGGCGCAACGATGGCTTCTGACCAGGCCGTTCCCCGGCAGGACCTGCCCTACCCGCTGCCCCGGGTGGGCATCGGCACCGACATCCACGCCTTCGAGGAGGGCCGCGAACTGTGGTGCGCGGGCCTGCTCTGGGAGGGCGAGGGCCCCGGGCTCGCCGGGCACTCCGACGCCGACGTGGTCGCGCACGCCGCCTGCAACGCGCTCTTCTCCGCCGCCGGGCTCGGTGACCTCGGGCAGCACTTCGGCACCTCCCGCCCCGAGTGGTCCGGCGCCTCCGGCGTCACGCTGCTCACCGAGGCGGCCCGCATCGTGCGCGAGGCGGGCTTCGTGATCGGCAACGTCGCCGTGCAGGTCGTCGGCCCCCGCCCCAAGATCGGCAAACGGCGCGAGGAGGCGCAGAAGATCCTCTCCGCGGCGGCGGGCGCGCCGGTCTCCGTCTCCGGCGCGACCACCGACGGACTCGGCTTCCCCGGCAGGGACGAGGGCCTGACGGCGGTGGCCACCGCCCTGGTCGTGGAGGCCCCCGCGGTGGGGCCCCCCGTGGGGCGCACCCCCCGGGGGCGGGTGTTTAGCAGTGGGGGGGTGGCAGGGGCGCACCCCCCCGACAAGTGAGGGGTGTAGAAGTGTATTATAAAAAAAAGAAGAGGC
>NZ_JBHTVQ010000016.1:0-60831 GCF_042792855.1 Streptomyces sp. NPDC056600 | reverse complement strand
GCGGCTGCGCCCCGCCTCCGCCCCCACCGCGGGGCGCGGTTACTTCGCAGTGGGCGTTTGCCCCCCCCCCCCCCCCCACTACTCTTGAGGCGTGACTATTCGCCTGTACGACACCAGCGCCCGGCAGATCCGTGACTTCGTCCCGCTCACGCAGGGCTGTGTCTCGATCTACCTGTGCGGTGCCACCGTGCAGGCCGCTCCGCACATCGGGCACATCCGCTCGGGCCTCAACTTCGACGTGCTGCGCCGCTGGTTCGCCCACCGCGGCTACGAGGTGACGTTCGTGCGGAACGTCACCGACATCGACGACAAGATCATCACCAAGTCGGCCGAGTACGGCCGCCCCTGGTGGTCCATCGGTTACGAGAACGAGCGGGCCTTCACGGCCGCCTACGACGCGCTCGGCTGCCTGCCCCCGACCTACGAGCCGCGGGCCACCGGCCACGTCACCGAGATGGTCGAGATGATGCGCGGCCTGATCGAGCGCGGCCACGCCTACGAGGCGGACGGCAGCGTCTACTTCGACGTGCGCTCCTTCCCCGAGTACCTGTCGCTGTCCAACCAGGACGTCGACGACCTCCGCCAGCCCGACGAGGGCGTGGCCGGCAAGCGCGACCCGCGGGACTTCGCCATGTGGAAGGCGGCGAAGCCCGGCGAGCCCAGCTGGGAGACGCCCTTCGGCCCCGGCCGCCCGGGCTGGCACCTGGAGTGCTCGGCGATGGCCCACAAGTACCTGGGCCCCGCCTTCGACATCCACGGCGGCGGCCTGGACCTGATCTTCCCGCACCACGAGAACGAGATCGCCCAGTCCAAGGCGTTCGGCGACGAGTTCGCGCGCTACTGGATGCACAACGCCTGGGTGACGATGAGCGGCGAGAAGATGTCCAAGTCGCTGGGCAACTCGGTGCTGGTCTCCGAGATGGTCGGGCGGTGGCGGCCGATCGTCCTGCGCTACTACCTGGGCACCCCGCACTACCGGTCGATGATCGAGTACAGCGAGGAGGCCCTGCGCGAGGCCGAGTCCGCGTTCGCGCGGATCGAGGGCTTCGTCCAGCGTGCCGTCGAGCTCGCCGGCGGCCCCGTCGAGCCGGCCGCCGAGGTCCCGCCGGCCTTCGCCGAGGCGATGGACGACGACCTGGGCACCCCGCAGGCGCTCGCCGTCGTGCACACCACGGTCCGGCAGGGCAACAGCGCGCTCGCGGCCGACGACAAGGAGGCCGCCGTCGCCCGCCTGGCCGAGGTCCGCGCCATGCTCGGCGTGCTCGGCCTCGACCCGCTGGACGAGCAGTGGTCCGGCGGCTCCCAGGGCCGGGGCGAGGAGCTCGAGGGCGTCGTCGACGGCCTGGTCAAGCTGGTGCTGGAGCAGCGCGAAGCGGCTCGGGCCCGCAAGGACTGGGCGACCGCCGACGCCATCCGCGACCAGCTCGGCAAGTCCGGCCTGGTCATCGAGGACAGCCCGCACGGACCTCGCTGGTCCCTCGGCGGCCGCTGACCCGACCTGCGTGACCTGCGCGAATGTGCCGTCCGGGCCTCCGGGCGGCACACTTGCACTTCCAGACCCACATCCCCCCAGCTTCACGGAGACGATCAGCTCATGTCCAAGGACCGCCGCGCATCGAGTAAGAAGGGCGCGCAGGTCGGCAGTGGCGGCCAGCGACGCCGGGGTCTCGAGGGCAAGGGACCGACCCCGCCCGCCGAGATGCGCAAGGGCCACGCCAAGCAGCGTGCCGCCAACGCGAAGGCCCGTCGCGCCCAGGGCAGGCCCGCCACCGCCCGCCGTGGCGGCGGCCGCTCCACCTCCGAGCTGGTCGTCGGCCGCAACCCGGTCGTCGAGGCGCTGCGCGAGGGCGTGCCCGCCAAGACGCTCTACGTGCAGCAGTTCATCGACAACGACGAGCGGGTGCGTGAGGCGCTGCAGCTCGCCGCCGAGCGCGGCGGCATCAACCTCATGGAGGCGCCGCGCCCCGAGCTCGACCGGATGACCAACGGGCTCAACCACCAGGGCCTGGTCCTGCAGGTGCCGCCGTACGAGTACGCGCACCCCGAGGACCTGGTCGCCGACGCCGCCGACAGCGACGAGGACCCGCTGGTCGTGGCGCTGGACGGCGTCACCGACCCGCGCAACCTGGGCGCCGTGGTCCGCTCCGTCTCCGCCTTCGGCGGTCACGGCGTGGTCGTGCCGGAGCGCCGCGCGGCGGGTATGACGGCCGGCGCCTGGAAGACCTCGGCCGGCACCGCGGCCCGCACGCCGGTCGCCCGGGCCACCAACCTGACCCGCGCGCTGGAGCAGTACAAGAAGGCCGGCCTGGTCGTGGTCGGCCTGGCGGCCGACGGCGAGCACGAGATCGGCGACCTCGAGGCGCTGGGCGGCCCGGTCGTGATCGTGGTCGGCAGCGAGGGCAAGGGCCTGTCCCGACTGGTCGGCGAGACCTGCGACTACCGGGTCCGCATCCCCATGCCGGGCGGCGCCGAGTCGCTCAACGCCGGTGTCGCGACGGGCATCGTGCTCTACGAGGCGGCCCGCCGGCGCGGCTGATCCCCGGTGCGGGACCCCTGGCGGGGCCTCGCACAGGTGTGCAGAAATTCGCCCGGGCGGGGTGTTTTGCGGGCGACTGCCGAGCTTGACGTGCTTCGGACAGATCGGGGCGCTCGCGGCAGTGTCCTTACGTGTCGTCACTCGGTTAGATGAGTGTGGACACCAGAACACCCCGCACACCTTTGGGGGACGGTCCGTCGGGCTTCGACGACACCCCCGCGCTGAGCATGGTGAAGGTGCCCTGCGATCCCGCGCAGGTCATCGTCAACCACCTGAGCTTCCGCGTGCAGTTGGGCGCCTCGGCGCGGCGGGCCAGGTCGACGCGGATCGCCGGGCACGTGAGAGCCACCGAGGACACGGCGCCGATCCCCGTCGTCGCGCAGCCGGGTCCGGCCGCCGCCGGGAAGAGGCGCCGGCCGGTCGTCTGGAGCGGGCACACCGCCCCGGACGACACCGGGGCGCACCGCCTGTTGCAGGCCGTGCGGGGCGCGCAGCTCGGAGGCGTCGCCCCGGCTTCCGCCGCCTCCGGCCGGCCCGCGACCCCGACGGCCGCCGGGCCGGGGGCGACCCGGACCATCCCGCGGCCGCCCGACGCCGTCGCGGGCGTCGGCACGGGTGTCGGCACGGGTCCGGGTGCGGGCTCCGGCTTCGACGTTCCCGGGTCCGGGTCCGGGTCCGGTTCCGGCTTCGACCGTGCGGGCTCCGTCCGTGGTTCCGGGGCCGGCTCCGACTTCGGCTCCGACTTCGGCGAATCCGGCTCCGTCTTCGGCAGCGGGTTCGGCGAGGGTTACGACGGCGGCACCGGGGGCCATGGCGGCCGCTACGGCGACGGCCCCGCCGGGTACGCGGGGGTCCGCGAGGAGAACGCGGCCGAGCGCACCCTGGAGAACCCCGTGATCGGCGAGGGCGCCCGGCTGCTCCCGCCGATGCGGTCGGTGGGCAGCGCCTTCGAGGAGCCCGGCTACCTGGCGCCCGGCGCCTACGAGGGCTACGGCGAGGGCGACCGGTACGGTTCCGGCGGCTACGGCCGGTCCGGCGCCTACACGGACGCGGGCCCCGGCCGCGAGGGCTACGACGGTTACGGCGCGGCCGGCTACGGGA
This sequence comes from Streptomyces sp. NPDC056600, assembly GCF_042792855.1. NCBI lineage: Bacteria > Bacillati > Actinomycetota > Actinomycetes > Kitasatosporales > Streptomycetaceae > Streptomyces > Streptomyces sp. NPDC056600. The sequence continues at coordinate 57,194 of NZ_JBHTVQ010000016.1, read as the reverse complement.
CGGACGCGTACACCGCCGACGGGTACACCGCCGACGGCTACGGGCCCGACGGGTACGGCCCTGACGGGTACGCCGCCGACGGGCGCACGGCGGAGGAGACCGAGGAGGGCCGCGGTGGGCGGCGGGCGTCGGAGAAGCACGCCTACTACCCCGGCCGCCGGATGAACCTCGGCGTGGTGCTGCTGCCGCTGCGGGTCTTCCTGGGCTTCGTCTCGGTCTACGACGGCATGGGCAAGCTCTGCGACCCCGTCTACTTCGACGGCGGCGAGCGCGGCTCCATGACCCGGCTGCTGCACTCCCTCGAGCCGGGCGGCGTCGGCGAGCCGCTGCACGGCTTCGCGCTCCAGCACCCGGTGGGCTCCGGCCTCACCGTGGCCTTCCTCCAGGTGATCGTCGGCGTGCTGACGGTCCTGGGCCTGTGGCAGCGGGTCGCCGCCGGGCTGGGCGTGCTGCTGGCGTCCGCGCTGCTGCTCGGCGCGAGCTGGCAGGCCGTGCCGGTGTACGAGATGGCGGACGTGGTCTACCTGGCGGCCTGGACGCCGCTGCTGGTCGCGGGCGCGCCGGTCTACTCGGCGGACGGGGCGCTGGCCGGGCGGGCCTGGCGGCGGCTGGGTCCGCGGGCCGCGATCTGGGACCTGCGGCGCTACGTGCTCAAGCGGGGCGCGCTGGCGACGGGCGTCGTCGCCGGCCTCACCCTGCTGGTCGGCTCCCTGCTGGGCGCGGCGGTGCGGGACGCGGACCGGGTGGTCGTGCCGCGCCCCGGCGAGGCCCCGCGCAACGCGCTGCCGGGCACGCCGCTGCCGGGCGACACGGCGCCGGGGAGCGAGTCCCCGTCCGAGTCGGCCTCGGACGGCCCCACGGCGGGCTCCGAGGGCACCGCGGGCGCGGAGGAGACGGCCGGCACGGCCGGGTCCGAGGAGCGGAACGCGGGCGCGGAGCCCGAGGCGGACGTCGCCGGGACGGACACCGGGACGACCGGTGACCTCACGGGCGGGCGGCCGAGCGAGTCCGGGCAGGCTCCGCCGGTCGAGCCGGCCCCCGAGGAGGCGCCGGGCGGCTCCGGCTCCTCCGTCGACGCCCCCTCCGGCGGCTCCCCCTCCACCGGCGGCGGCTCCCCCGCCGAAACCCCCCGCAAGCCGGGCCTCGTCGGCGGCCTCCTGGGCTGACCGCCCCGGCCGCCCGGCCCCTGGCCCCCGCCGCGCCCCGGTGCGGCGGGGGCCTTCGCGGTGCCCCGGGCCTTCGCGGTGACCCGGGACGGGGGAGTGCCGTGCAGTTGCTGGTGCTGCACGTGCTGCACCCCTGCGGGCAATCGTGCCGCTGGGGCGGTGGGGGTCCCCCCGGACGAAGTCTGGGGGAGGGTGGACGCAGGACCTCACGTCCTCGCGGGACGGGCTCGCACCGCGCCGCGTAAGCCCTCCGGGAAGGGGGCGGGGCGGGGGATCAAACGGTCCTGCCAGCGAGGGCTCGACCCTATTGCCGCGCTGCTGTGCGGGTCACGTGCTCGCGGTGCAGTCGGCTTGGGCAGGGCGGGAAAGCCGCTCGCCGGGGAGGCCAGGGGCGGCGCCGCCCACGCCGCACTCCCGGCGGCACTCAGCCGTCCGCAGACGGTGCAGGAGACCGCACGACGGCGGCCATGGGCCGAGCGGCAGGCACGGCAGAGGAGCGGCGGGGGCACGGCAGCCAGGGCAGGCACGGCAGGCACGGCAGGCACGGCTGTGCGCCGGAGAGAGCGAAGGCGGCGTGGCCGGCCCGAGGAGCCCGGGCCCTGCCGAGGGCCCGAGGAGCCCGGGCCCTCGGCAGGGCGGCGGCCGGGGCCGGGGCCGGGAAGAGACACACGCCGCGCCCCCGACGAACCCCGTCAGCCGTTGAGCGCGGCCAGCTCCTTCGCCGCCTCCGTGAGGTCCTTCGCCGTGTCGATGGCCCGCCAGTACGCCCCCTGCGGAATGGAGTACCCCGCCAGCCGCCGCTCCCGCGCGAGCTGCGGGAACGTGCTCCGCTCGTGGTCCCCCCGCTCCGGGAGCTGCTCGGCGAACTCCGGCGAGAACACGTACACACCCGCGTTGATCTCGAACGTCGACGGCGGCGCCTCGATGAAGTCGCTGATGTACCCGAACCCGTCGGTCCGCACCGCCCCCCACGGCAGCCGCGGCCGCGCCAGCGCCAGCGTCGCCGTGGCGCCGCGCCCGGTGTGGAAGTCCGCCATGTCCCGCAGCGAGAACCGCGTCCAGATGTCGCCGTTGGTGGCGTACCAGGACCGGTCGGGGTGCGGCAGGTGCGCCGCCGCGTACTTGAGACCGCCGCCCCGCCCCAGCGGCTCCGGCTCCACGACGGTGGTGACCCGCGCCGGCAGGTCGGCGCCCTCCAGCCACTTCTCCAGCACCTCGGCGAGGTGCCCGCAGCTGACGACCACGTCGGTCACGCCCTCCGCGGCGAGCCAGGCGATCTGGTGGCCGATGATCGGCGTACCGGTGCCGGGGATCTCCACCATCGGCTTGGGCCGGTCGTCGGTGTACGGGCGCAGGCGGGAGCCCTGGCCACCGGCCAGGATGACGGCCTGGACGGGGCGCGCGGCGGCGTTCGGATCGGTCATGGACCGCACTGTACGTGCGCCCCGCGCGCCACAGGACGAGGAGGGTGGAAAAGGGAGCGGGCCCCAGACCCCGCCCGGCCCTCCGACGGGCCGCGGCAAGGCGTGGCGGCGGTCATGGCCCGGCCGGCGGTCAGAGCCCCGCCGCGGCCACCCCCGTGGCGAACGCGGTGTCGCACACCGGCCGTGAGAAGGACTGCGCCTTCACCGGCCCGTAGGTGCGGACCGCCGCCTTCCCGAGCGCACGGGCGATCGAGGCGCAGTGACGGGCCAGCGACGGCCGCTCGTCGACCGCCTTCTGGAGGTGGGTGAGGGCGACGCCCGGGTCCTTCTCCCGCATCTCGGTCAGGAGCCGGTCGCGCAGCACGTCCTGCGGGGCGGGACGGTGGCGGCCGGACACGCCCGCCGGGGCCTCGGCGTTCGCAGCGGCCAGCACCGGGTCGGCGGGCTCGCCCGACCAGTTCACCCGGGTGACCGCGAGCGTGCCGGAGAGGACCAGGACGACGGGGAGGACGAGGGCGAGCGTGCGGCCGATCCCGCGGGCGGGACCACGGCCGGTGCGCGTCTGCTGGTTCGTGGTGTGCTTCACGCGAGTGAGGGTAGCGGGCGGTAGTCGTCCGGCGACATTTGGTAACCCTGATGGGTGACGTTTCGGTGGAGCATTCGAGTCACCGTGTTGACGCCGCGCCCGGCAGCCCGGCATGCCCTCTTCCTCTCCGGCGCACACGGCATGGAACACGCGAGGGCCCCGCGGCGCGAACGCCGCGGGGCCCTGCGTACCGCTCTGCCGAGATCAGTCGGAGAGACGCTCGCCCGTGGAGGTCGAGAACACGTGGGTCTCGCCGGCCTTCGGGACGATGCTCAGCTTGGAGCCCTTCTCCGGGACCTGACGGCCGTTGACGCGGACGACCAGGTCCTTGTCCTCGCCGCCGACCCGCGCGGTGCCGTAGACGTAACCGTCGGCGCCGAGCTCCTCGACCACGTTGACCGAGACCTCGAGGCCGCTCTCCTTGGAGAGACCGCCGGCGCCGACCGGCACCACGTCGAAGTGCTCGGGGCGGACGCCCACGGTCACCGTGGAGTCGCCGCGGCTGGTGGCGGCGGTGATGGCCTCACGGCTGACCGGCACGACGGTGTTGCCGAACATCACGCCGCCGTCGGTGATCGGGACCTCGACCAGGTTCATCGCGGGCGAGCCGATGAAGCCGGCCACGAAGAGGTTGGCGGGACGGTCGTACATGTTGCGCGGGGTGTCGATCTGCTGCAGCAGACCGTCCTTCAGCACGGCCACCCGGTCACCCATCGTCATGGCCTCGACCTGGTCGTGGGTGACGTAGACGGTGGTGATGCCGAGACGGCGCTGGAGCGACGCGATCTGCGTACGGGTGGAGACACGGAGCTTGGCGTCCAGGTTGGACAGCGGCTCGTCCATGAGGAACACCTGCGGCTCACGCACGATGGCGCGGCCCATCGCCACACGCTGACGCTGACCACCGGAGAGCGCCTTGGGCTTGCGGTCCAGGTACTCGGTGAGGTCGAGGATGCGCGCGGCCTCCTCCACCTTCTGGCGGATGACGTCCTTCGGCACACCGGCGATCTTGAGCGCGAAGCCCATGTTCGCGGCGACCGTCATGTGCGGGTACAGCGCGTAGTTCTGGAACACCATGGCGATGTCCCGGTCCTTCGGCGGCAGGTGCGTGACGTCGCGGTCACCGATGCGGATCGCGCCGCCGTTGACGTCCTCGAGACCCGCGAGCATGCGCAGGGAGGTGGACTTGCCACAGCCGGACGGGCCGACCAGAACCAGGAACTCGCCGTCCTGGATCTCGATGTCGAGCGCGTCGACGGCGGGCTTGGTGCCGCCCGGGTAGATCCGGGTCGCCTTGTCGAACGTAACAGTGGCCATGGTGAGGGCCCCCTTCACCGGCAGGAACGTGCCGGACGATCCGTAGTGGAAGGTGGATGTCGAGTCCGGCGGACCGGACTGCAGGGACGTTAACCCGCGGGACCGCCGAAAGTCAGCAGTTGCCGGAGGAGAACTTCGCAACAATTGCCGACGGGGCCACCCGGCCCGGTGGGTACACTGCTCGGGCAGCGCCTCCTTAGCTCAGCTGGCCAGAGCACCGCTCTTGTAAAGCGGGGGTCGTCGGTTCGAACCCGACAGGGGGCTCCAGGCAGGACACGGCGAAGGCCCCGGACCGATCATGGTCCGGGGCCTTCGACATCCACGTCCGACATCAACGAAGGCGTTCACTACAGCTCCTCACCTGGTAGGAACGCTGAGGTGCCGGCACTTGGTGCGTCCGGACGTGCTCCGAAGCACGCGAGCGAGCTGCACGACGTCCACGAACTGCTCGACGAAATGCGCCTGCGCCCAGGGACGTGGGTGCGTGGCGGCTCCCTGCCACACCTCGAATCGGTGCTGATGGGCTACCGCATCGCCCTGACCCGCACGGGGTCGACGAAGACTGGCCCTTCTGGAGCCCCCGGCAACCCGGGCCCGTTCACCGACTGGCTGTGGGAACGGCTTGGACAGCACAGTTCGCTGGGCTGGGCCGCAGAGATCGAGCGTGCGGCCGAGGCCGCCGATCAGTCAGCCCTGGAGCCGTTCTTCAGCCTGTTCGACGAGTACCGAGCCGAGCAGAGCCGGACAGCGCGGTAAGAGTTTCCCTGCTTCGTTCAAGCCCGGCTGCGCTCCGCTCCGCGAGGAGAGTCGAGCACCGCACGACCGCGGGCCGCGGTGAAAGACATGCCTCCGGCGGGGCGCTCGGGCTCCAGGATGGCGAGGGCGCCGCGGGCGGGTGCCGGCCGAAGGTGGCTGAGGCGGGGAGCTGGGGAGGGCGGTGGCGGAGGACCCGACCCAAGCGCGCTTACCACAGCGGTAATTGTGGTGTGCGATGCCCTTGGCTACGTTTGCACCGTCCTAGCGGAACGAACGAAGGAGCCGGGCGTGCCCGCATACGGTTTCGCGCACTTACGTGATCGTCGACCCCACGCAGATGTCCTCGAGTACCTCAGACGCATCCAGGGCACACTCGACCCATTTCATGGCCGCTTCCTGATCCACGGCCCGCCAACGGCAGTGGTGGAAGGCAGCTGGCCCGGCAGCATGGTGCTGATTGAGTTCCCTGGCATGGCCGAGGCCCGCGCTTGGTATGGGTCCCCCGAGTATCAGAAGATCCTGCGGCTGCGGGCCGACCACATCGACGGAGACCTCGTGCTGGTAGAGGGCGTCGGGCCCGGGTATGACCCGCGTGAACGTGCGGAGAAACTCCAGGCAGAGGCGTCTGGAGAGCACGCCTAGCACGCGGCAGGCCCCGTGCACCGTGCCTGCTTCAGGCATACCCTGCCGGTGGTGAGGTCGTCCGCACGGTAAAGGCCGCGACCCGGGGTGCGACAAGGGTCGGCTGCCTCACCACCCACCGCAGAACCAGGGCACCATTAATCGCTCATTGCCAAGGCTCGACCGCCACCACGGCCGCGACCGGCACCGCCCCGTACACGTGCGGGAATTCCTCGCCGTGCGGTGGCATGGCCTCGTATCTCAGCGGGACGTCGAGCTGTTCCGGGTCGACGACCAGCACCACCAACTCGTCGGGGCCCTCGTGGTCGCCGTAGAGGAGAGCGGCGATACGCGGGAGCTGGTCGCGGGTGGAGAAGTGGACGAAGCCCTCCTGCTGGAGCGTGCGGCCACGGGTGGACACCTCGAAGGAGCCGGACTCACGGGCCGTCTCCCAGAGAGAGCGCTCGGTGATGTGCACGATGTGCTGGGGTTTCGGCATGCGGTCACGCTACGGGTCCGGCTCCGCCGAGCGCACCTGCGGACCTGCGGACCTGGCGCACCCGAGGGGAGCGGACCTCGATTCTGCTGTGGTTCGATCCCCCGTCCGGCCTGCTGACAGGTGGCAGCGATCACCCTGACTGGCAGCAGATGCTGATTCGGGCACTGCTGTTCAGGCTCGTCGCGCACAGCGAGAGCGTGGGTCCGTCGGGGCGGGCCCAGTGTGGTGAGCGGGAGCGGTATGTCAGGGCGACCGACACCGTGGCGAAGAGGTTGGCGGCGCGTCAGAAGGACGCGGTCGAGGCTCGTTCGACCTCACCGCCTCGCGGGAGGCGGGACGGGCTGGTGCCCGTTTGTGAGGCGTGGGCGTACAACCTTGGCGGGGTGCCGGCTGTCTGTAGGGCGCTGGAGGGACGCGCCTTCGGGAGCGGTTCCGTACGGAGATTGGGGATCAGGTGGGGAAGCAGGTCTGGAGAGTCGCCGTGGCCGGTGGCGCGGCGGTGGCTTTCACGGCGTTGGCCGCGGTGCCGGCCGGGGCGGCCGAGGGTGGGGTCTCGTTCACCCGGGTCCAGGTGAACGGCGGGAAGCCGATCGTGATCGGGGTGTCGAAGGAGGTCGCGGTGCCCGCCTCCTTCCGGATGGCGACCACGGAGGCGTGGGAGTACCCCAGGGTGTTCCTGTACCGCGGTGCCGTGAACGGCGGTGACCAGCTGTGGCACGTCATCGACGGGAGCGACTGCGTCAAGGTGAGCGCGGGCGTCTGCGACTTCAACGAGACGATCTACTTCGACCCGAGCGAATACGACATGCGCAACAGCGAGGCCGGGGCCTGGAAGGTCGGTGCCCAGGTGTTCTTCAAGGGCGACGGCGGCGACGCCGACGACGAGGGGCAGACGGCGTACGTCAAGCGCAACTCCCGCCTGACCGTCAACGCCGCGCCCGAACCGGTGGCCAAGGACAAGACCATTACCGTGACCGGAAAGGTCACGCGGGCCAACTGGGAGACCAGGAAGTACGCCTCCTACGGAGGACGTCTCGTGAGCCTGCAGTTCAAGCCTGCCGGCACCAGCTCCTACACCACGGTGAAGAAGGTGTACGCGAACAGCTCGGGCGATCTCCGGACGACCGTGAAGGCGTCCACGACCGGTACCTGGCGCTGGGTGTACTACGGCAACACCACCACCGGGCCGTCCACGTCGTCCGGGGACAGCGTCGTGGTGCAGTGACGTCCGCGGCGCCGGCGGCCCGGTGGGGGCCGGGCCGTCGGCGCCGGGCACGGGACCCGGCGCGCCGCGGACCGTGCGCGTCGAGTGCGCGGACCTCACGGCGGACTGGGCGCCGGTCGTGGACTGGCGAGGGGTGCCGAGCGAGCCCTCGGGGGCGGTGGAGGGCCGACGGGTCAGGAGCGCGCCGGCAAAGGCCAGGACGACGGCGAGACCTGCCAGCAGGTGGACGAGCACATTGACCGACGGGGAGACGTGCTCCACCGTCGCACCGTCGGAGTAGACGCAGGCGCTGCGAAGAGGCCAGTACTCCTGCACCACGCCCCCGAGTGCGGCGCCGGAGGCGTTCCGGTCCTCGCACAGCTCGGGGAACGGCCCTCCCAGGGCGACGGCCATCGAGGCGCAGCAGTACACAGCCGTCCCGGAAGAGGCGAAGAGCAGGGCGAGAAGTGCGGAGAACCTGGATGGGGAGACGGGTGGGTTCTTCAGCATCAGGACAGCGGTCACGATGCTTGCCGCCGCAGTGGCGAGGCCGACGAGCAGCAACACGCCCACCAAGGGCAAGGGCAGCAGCACGGTGTTCTCTTCTCGTACCTCGACCGGTGTGACAGCGGGCGGGCATCATGGACGCCATGGACACGTCCAGTGTGGAGTGGATCCGCGTCGCGGGCTACGAGAACCTGCCGGGCAGCCCCCGGCCGGTGGCTGCCGTCCGCGCTTGACTGCGTGAGCGGGGGATCGACTGGATGCCGTTCGGGCCGGAGGAGATCCGGTTCGACCTTGCCTGTGGACCTGGCCCTGACGGGCGGTGGCGTGGTTTCTTCCAGGTCTACGTCCAGGGGGAAGGCCTGCGGAGGCTGGGGCTGCATCCGGGTCAGCCCAGCTCCGTCGTCACCGGTGCGTCGCCGCCCGGGTGGTGGCACGCCGCTGCGGAGCGCGCTGCTCACCAGCGCCGCCTCTGCGTGACTGGCTGAAGGCGGAGGGCCTTTCGGTGCGGGTGCGGGTGCCCGGGGTCCGGAGGGACACCTTTTCGCCTAGTTGCATGTTGCTTGCAGGAGCGAGTGTGTTGCATCAGCATGGTTGGTGGCGGCGAGGTCGGCCCGTCGGCTTTCGGTGGGGCGGCACCTGAACGCGGGTGCGGTTCTGCGGGAAGGTGATCGTCTTCTCTTCCGGCGTCCGCCGGATCCGGTCGGCCTCGCTCCCCGCCTCGGTGGGGAGCGCCCGGTGCGGTGGTGATGACAGCGGTGAGCGTCCCGGGGGACGCTCACCGCTGTGAGCCGGATGCCCCACCGGGGCGCGCGGCTGCGGACCGGAGGGGGAGCGTGCCACGTGGGCCGTCCTTCGCCCGGCGGGAGCGGCTGGGCCCTTCCCGGTCCGGTCAGACGTTGCCGAGGGTGAACGACTCGGAGACGCCGATGGTGGAGCGGCTTGCGACCAGCGGGCTCGTTCCGCCGTTCCCGGCGGTGACGTACAGGTTGTTGACCTGCGCCCGCAGACTGATGGAGCCGTCGGAGTTGTTCACGCGCTGGAAGGTTTCCCAGGGCCCGACGCTGGTGCGGTTGGCGACGAGCGATCCGCTGCCGGCGTTCTCCGCGCAGACGTACCGGCTGTTGACGCGGGCGCGCAGGGCGACGGCTCCCCCGCCGAGGTCGACCAGGTCGAAGCGTTCCCAGTCGCCGACGGTGGCGCGGTTGGCGACGAGTGGGTTGGCTCCCGCGTTCTCCGCGCAGACGTACTGGTTGTTGGCCCGGGAGCGGAGGCTGACCACCGACCCCGTGGGGGGTGACGACGGAGTGAGGACGGCTTCCCAGCTCGTGGTGGTGGTGCCGGAGGTGGCGTCGGTGGAGAGGCGGTCGCGGGCGGCGGTGTCGGCGTAGAGACTCCAGCGCATCCAGTCCACGTAGGTGGCCACGGTCTGGGTGTGGTTGTAGCCGCTCCAGATGTACTCGTCGTGGCGCGCGCCGCGGTGGGTGAGGAACGCCTTGGGCGCGGGCAGTTCCGCGTACGCCTGGCGGGCGGAGGAGTACTGGCAGGTGGGGTCCTGGTCGCCGTGGACGAACAGGACCTTGGCGGCGACCGTGCTGCCGGGGTTGCCCATGTCGACGCAGGCGAAGGGGACGGCGGCGGCTATCCGACTGTCCGGCCAGGCGGTCAGCAGGCCGTGGGTGGTCATGCCGCCCAGCGAGTGGCCCGCGACACCGACGCCGGACCGGGTGTCGAGGTGCCCGGCGAGCGGATCGCCGGCCGTGGTGTTCAGGGCGAGCGTGTTGGTGATCACCTGGGAGACGTCCATGGACTGGTTCCCGTTGTAGACGTCCTGGATGTTGCCCGAGGTGCCGCTGGACGTGGTCGGGAAGACGGGGGCCGGGACGACGAACCCGGCCTCGGCCAGGGGGCGGATCAGCGGTGCGTAGCTCTCGGGGTTGCCGCCGAGGCCGTGGCTGAACTCGACGATCGGGAAGACGCCGTCGGCTACGGGGGCGTTGACGACCGGGTCCCCGCCCGGCGTTCCCGTCGCGGGGTAGAAGATCCGAGTGGTCAGCCGGCGGCTTCCGCGTGACCAGGCGTACTCCCGCACCCCGATGGCGAAGCGCTGGGTCGGCGCGGCTGCCGAGGCGGACGGGGAGGCGGTGGCGGTGGTGGCGCCGTGCAGGTGGGCGGCGGCCACGGCTCCGGCCGCGCCCAGTCGTAAGAGGGTGCGTCTCTTCATGGCCATGGTGTGCTCCTTGTCGGGGGCGGGGGTGAGGCGACGGGGGGAGTAAAGGGGAAGACGGGCGGGGGCGTCGGCGGCCTCCACCCGGCGGAGCGCGGGCTGCCGGACCGGACCCGCACCGGACACGGAGCTTCCAGGGCCGGCCCGGCAGCGCAGGGGGCCCGCGCCTGCCGGGGTGGACAGTCGGGGTGGGCCCGGGTGGCGAGGGCCGGAAGACGGTTCCGCCGCCCGCGACTCGGACGTCGGCCGGGAAGCAGACGACGGCCGGGAAGCGGACGACGGCCGGCAGGCAGGGGCCGGCGACCGGCGGCCGTCGTCAGAGGGACGAGGACGGCGCGGAACCGGACTCAGGTGCCGACGGCCGACGCGGTGGGGGCGCCATGGCATGCCGTGACGGCTGCGTGCCCGGCGTGGGTGGCGGCGACGTCGTAGGCGGGCAGGTGGGGCTGCGCATGGGATGGCCTCTTCGGTGTCCGTTGTGGGGGTGGACGACGGTCTGAGGTGCGGCGGTGCCGGGGACGACTCGCGTCGGCACGGGGCCCGAGGCGGGCGACCGGCTTGCGGGAGGTTCCGTCGGCCCTCCGTGGGAGGGCGCCGAGCAGTCCCGAACCGCTCCGAGCAGTACCGATCGGTGCCGGTGGGTGCCGATTGCTCGCCGCGTCGTCCGGTGTTCGCCCGGATGAAGGGACACTAATTTTTCGCTGATGGAGTGTCAATCAAGGGATGCGGTCGGTTGAGGACACCTTTGCGCGGTCCCGAGCAGGCATATGAAGAGGGTGCCTTTCAGGTGAGCGGAGGGCGCTGCGAAATATCGACGAAATGCGAAGCGGTACTCGCGACGTGAGGGACAGTCACCGGTTTTTCTGCGTTTCCGCGGGAGAAGCGCTTCCGAAACTCAACGAAACCGAACCGTGCGCGCGTTGGCCGAAACGGCACGTCGGCGTCGGGCACCGCGCGGGGCGGACAGGGGGAAAGGCGTTGACGTCCACGCGCGGGATCCGGTGTGCTGCCGTCATGAGCGACCTACGTATGGAGCGGCCGGAGGACGAGGCGTCCCTGGCGGACTGGCGGTTCGTCCACAACGCGATCATCCCGACGCACCAGTTGTCCCTGGAGGACGTGCGGGAGCGGGCCAAGCGGAACCACCTGGAGGTCGCGTACCTCGGGGACACGCTGGTCGGGTGCTCGACGGTGCGGCCGCCGACGGAAGGGACGGCGACCGCCACGGTGATCGCGCGGGTGCTGCCCGCGCACCGGAGGCGGGGGCTGGGCGCGGAGCTGTACGCGCGGGGGCTGCGGCGGGCGCGGGAGCTGGGGGCCGAGGTGATCGAGACGGTGGTGCTGTCGTCCAACAAGAACGGCCTGCGGTTCGCCTACCGGAACGGGTTCCAGGAGATCGAGCGGTACCTGCTGGACGGGGACACGATTCCGTGGGTCGACCTGCGCCTGGCGCGGCCGGCGGCCGAGGGCTGAGACGGGACCGTCCGCGCTCGGGGCGGCGTGTGAGGATGGCGGCATGATCCGACCCGCCGCACCCGCCGACGTTCCCGTCATCCACGGTCTGATCCGTGAGCTCGCCGAGTACGAGAAGGCGCCCGACGAGGCCGTGGCCACGGAGGAGCAGTTGCGGGAGGCGCTGTTCGGCGAGCGGCCCGCCGTGTACGCGCACATGGCGGTGGACGAGACGACCGGGGAGCCGGTCGGCTTCGCGATGTGGTTCCTGAACTTCTCCACCTGGCGTGGGGTGCACGGGATCTACCTGGAGGACCTGTACGTGCGGCCCGAGGCGCGCGGCGGCGGGCACGGGCGGGCGCTGCTCACCGAGCTGGCGCGCATCTGCGTGGAGCGCGGCTACCAGCGCCTGGAGTGGTCGGTGCTGGACTGGAACGAGCCCGCCATCGGCTTCTACCGGGCGCTGGGCGCCCGCCCGCAGGACGAGTGGACGGTGTTCCGGCTGACGGACGAGGCGCTCACCGCGCTCGGGAGCTGACGGCCGCGCGCGGGGCCGGGGGCCTGAAGCCGGGGACCGCCCGGTAGGGGCCCAGGGCCAGGCCCACCGCGGTGAGGGCGCTGCTGAAGGCGACGGCGGAGAGCACGCCCGGTGCGGCGACCTGGTCGCCGGCCAGGAACACGCCGTCGCCGCGGTCCACCGCGGGACGGTCGCGCCAGGTCGTGCCGGGCGGGTCGACCGCGCCGGTGCGTCCCTCGGCCAGTGCCTCGCGACGGTAGGTGATCCGCTCCCGCCAGTCAGGCAGCCCGAGGTCGAGCAGGGTCCCGCCGCGGGCGAGCGCGTCCTCGCGGGGCGCGCCGGGGGCCAGGGGGAACTGGGCCTGCAGCAGCTGCTCGCCCTCCGGGGCGAGGGTGGGGTCCGTCCCCGAGAAGCGCTCCATGTATCCGGGGCCGTCCAGGTCGATGAGGGCGAAGGCGTCGCGCGGGTCCTCGCGCAGCGCCAGGTCCACCAGGACGGTGCGGCCGCTCGGCCAGGTCAGCGACGGGTCGTCGAGGAGCGCGCGGGCGGCGGGCAGCGCGGTCGCGACGATCACGGGACCTCCGTCCGGCCGGGCGTCGGCGAGGTCGGTGATCCGCGAGCCGCTCTCCACGCGCACGCCGAGGTTGCGGACGCGGGCGGCCATCCGGGCGATGAAGGACTGCCAGCCGCCGCGGGGGTAGCGGACCTCCGGCGGGACGTGGGTCATCCGCCGCAGCCGCTCCTGGACGAAGCGGGCGGACAGCGAGCCCGGGTCGTGGTGGAAGAGGATCGTGACGGTGGCGTAGGCGGTGGCGCGGGCGGCCTCCTCGCCGACCTGCCAGGACGCCCAGCTGAGGAAGTCGACGTCGGCGGGCACGTCCTCGGGGTCGAAGCGCAGCAGCCGGGCCGTGCCGAACGGCGGCGTGCGGCGCAGGACGCCGTCCCGGCGGAAGCGGAGCCGGGTCAGCTCGCGCAGCGGAGTCGGTGCGACGGGTCCGATCAGGCCGCGGTCGTTCAGCCACCGCCACTGGGGGCTGAGGCTCAGGAAGGCGTGGGGGCCGTCGTTGGTGCGGTAGGGGCCGGCGGTGGTGCGGGCTCGGCCGCCGAGGTCGTGGTGGGCCTCGTGCAGGGTGACGTCGGCGCCGCGTTCCGCGGCGGCGATGGCGGCGGTGAGTCCGGCGAGGCCGCCACCGACGACGGTGACGGTGCGGGGCATGGTTGCCTCCCGGTTCTCTCCCTCGGACGCGGGCGGGGCGATCCGCCGCCGTGTGCGGTGCCGTCGGCCGGTGCGTCGGATGCGTCGGATGCGTCCGGTGCGCCTGTGCGTCGGGTGCGGCAGGTGCCCTCGGGGCGCCTGCGCGGCGCGACGGTGCCGTGCGGTGCGGTGCGGTGCGCTGCGGTGCGCTGCGGTTCGCTTCCGCCGGTACGTGGTACGAGTCCCCGTTCGCGGGACATCGACGCGGTGGCGCGGGCCCGGGTCTTCGAGGCGGCCAGGAGGAGACGGTCGGGCCTCGGCCCCGGGGTGGGGGAGGGAGGGCTAGGGGAGGCGGGGGAAGCGGGCCTGGAGGGTCCAGAGGGCCGGGTTCTCGCCGAGGTCCTCGTGCATGTCGACCAGGTCGGCGATCACGTCGTGCAGGAAGTCCCGCGCCTCGCGTCGCAGCTCGGCGTGGGAGAACCGCAGGGGCGGCTCGTCGGTGGTCATCCAGTCGGCGTCGATCTCGACCCAGCCGAAGCGCCGCTCGAAGTAGAGCCGGTCGGTGGACTCGGTGAAGTCCAGTTCCGCGCGCTGCGGGCGGGAGGCGCGGGAGCCGGCCGGGTCGCGGTCGATCTGCTCGGCGATGTCGCACAGCGCCCAGGCGAAGTCGAGCACCGGCACCCATCCCCAGGCTGTGGAGATCTCCTCGTCCTTCTCGGTGTCGGCGAGGTAGACGTCACCGCAGAAGAGATCGTGGCGCAGGGCGCGGACGTCCGCGCGCCGGTAGTCCGTCTGCGGCGGGTCCGGGAAGCGGTTGGAGAGGGCGTAGCCGATGTCGAGCACACGCCGATGGTGTCATGCCGCGGAGGTGCGGCCGGGCGCGTGCGACCGGGGCCGTGGGCGGTCCCTGGAGTGAGCCCCAGGGCCTGGTTCCCGGCCTGCGCCCAGGACCGGGTCCAGGACAGGGTCCAGGATCAGAGCGCCAGGACCAGGGCGCCAGGATCAGGGCGCCAGGATCAGAACGCCAGAGCCAGAGCGCCTGGGGCAGAGCGCTTGGTGGCCTGGGACAGAGCGCCAGGACCGGTGCGACGCCACGGTGCCGGGACGAGGGGTTCGGAGCGGGTGCCCCGCTGGGCCGTCCGTGCGGACCGGCGGGAGACGGCGCGACCCGCCCGCGCGGGCAGCCGGACGCGCGGGCGCCCGGACGGGCGGTCACGCCATCTCCGCGTCCGCGGCGGTCGCCGCTGCCACGAGATGGGCCAGGCGGGGCGGCCAGATCGTCTCCCCGGTGGCGGCGAGCTCCTCCAGGGTCCACCAGCGCCAGGCGAGGATCCCGTCCGCGCCGTGGGCGTCCCGCAGGTCGCCGGACAGGTCGCGGCGCGCGCCCCGTGCCAGGTACACGTGCTCGTGCTGGCGGACCGGGACGCCGTGGTAGGTGAAGTCGTGCTCCCAGACGCACAGCAGCGGCCCGGGGGTGACGTCGCTCCAGCCGGTCTCCTCGCGGACCTCGCGGGTGGCGCCCTGGAGGGGATGCTCACCGGGCTCGAGACCGCCTCCCGGCAGCGCCCAGTACACGCCGTCGTCGGGGTTCTCGTAGCGCAGCAGGAGGACGGGACGGTCGGGGCCGGGGCCGACCACGGCGACCCGGGCCGCGGCGCGGGGCATGCGCGGCGTGGCCGGGTCCTGCAGCGGCTTGCGCAGCACGGAGCAGGGGCGCTGGTACCGGCGGTCCGGCCGGTGGCCGATCACCTGGTAGCCGAGTGAGGTCCAGAAGGCGAGCGAGCCGGGGGTGCTGTCCAGGACGGCGAGCCGGACGGCGGTGCGGCCGGCGGCGAAGAGACGGGCCTCCACGGCGGCGGCGAGCCGGCGGCCGAAGCCCTGGCGGTGGACGGTCGCGTCGATCATCAGCAGGCCGATCCACGGGTCCGGGTCCACCGGGTCCGGGTGGTGGGCCAGGGTGACGGCCAGGCCGATCAGGCGGCCCGCGCTGCGGGCGAGGAGGATCTCGATGTCCGGGTCGGCGATCTCCTCCGCGAGGGCGGCGGCGACCTGCTCGGGCCGGATGTCGTCCGGGTCGGGGAACTCGTCGTCCCCGGCGAGCGCGTGGAACTCGCGGTTCGACGCGTAGAGGGCGGTGAGCTCGGTGAGCACGGGGCCCGGGATGTCGCGGTCCGGGGTGAGGGGGAGCGGCTCCAGGATCATGGGCGCACGCTAATCGACCGAGCGGCGCGGGGAATCCCCCTTACCGGTCGGACAGCGATCCGTGGCCGCGGCCGGACGGTGTTCCGCGGCTTCCGGCCGGATGGTCCCCGCGTCGGGCCGGGGCGGGGCGTCGGGCCGGGGCGACCGGGCCCGGCCCGCCCCGACCGGGGGCGGGCCGGGACATGGCCGGGAGGACTCAGACGTTGACGCCGAAGTCCTGGGCGATGCCGGTGAGGCCGGAGGCGTAGCCCTGGCCGACCGCGCGGAACTTCCACTCGGCGCCGTGGCGGTAGAGCTCGCCGAAGACCATGGCGGTCTCGGTCGCGGCGTCCTCGGAGAGGTCGTAGCGGGCGATCTCCGCGCCACCGGCCTGGTTGACCACGCGGATGTACGCGTTGCGGACCTGGCCGAAGTTCTGCGAGCGGTTCTCCGCGTCGTAGATCGAGACCGGGAAGACGACCTTGTCGACCTCGGCGGGCAGACCGGCCAGGTTGACGTTGATGGCCTCGTCGTCGCCGGCGCCCTCACCCGTGCGGTTGTCACCGGTGTGGACGATGGACTGGTCCGGCGTCGCCTTGTTGTTGAAGAAGACGAAGAACGCGTCCGAGTGCACCCGGCCGGCGGCCGTGACGGCGATGGCGGACGCGTCGAGGTCGAAGTCCGTTCCCGTGGTGGTGCGGACGTCCCAGCCGAGGCCCACGGTGACGGCGGTCAGGCCCGGGGCCTCCTTGGAAAGCGAGACGTTGCCGCCCTTGGACAGGCTTACAGCCATGGTGGGAGTCCTTCCTTCGGTGTGTGACTGACGGGCTTCGCACTGGGGGCGAACCTACCGTCGCTTCGTTGAACGCCGGGAGAGGTCCGAGAGGTTCCGCCGGGCTTTACCTTTTTTACCCCTTCACCCGGACGGCCTGACGAAAACCGGGATGACTGCGGCGCCCCGGGCGGGGGACCATGGGGGCATGTCCGGTCGCCCTCTTCTCATCCGCGGCTCCGTGCCTCTGCCCGAGGCGGAGCTCAGCTGGCGTTTCTCCCGTTCCGGCGGGCCGGGCGGACAGCACGTCAACACCAGCGACACGCAGGTCGAGTTGCGGTTCGACCTGGCGGCGACCGAGGCGCTGCCGCCGGTCTGGAAGGCCCGCGCGCTCGAGCGGCTGGGGTCGCGGCTGGTGGACGGGGGCGTCGTGGTGGTGCGGGCCTCCGAGTACCGCTCGCAGTGGCGCAACCGCGAGGCGGCGATGGAGCGGCTGACGGCCCTGCTGGGCGAGGCGGTCGCGCCGCCGCCGAAGGTCCGGCGGCCCACCCGCATCCCGCGGGGCATCAACGAGCGCCGCCTGGAGAACAAGAAGAAGCGGGCGGACACCAAACGGGGACGCAGCCCGCGCAACTGGGACTGACCGGCCGGGACGGGACCGCGCCCCGGGGGAGATCCCGGGGATCCAGGAGACCCTGGCGGACCCAGGAGACCCCGGGAGACCCGCGCCGCCGGCGGGCGGAGGCGGACGGATCAGCCCAGGTGCCGGTACCGGCTGCGGAAGTGCAGCAGCGGCCCCGCGTCGCCCGGCGCCGTCGACGCGGTCAGCACGCGGCCGACGAGGAGCGTGTGGTCGCCCGCCTCGACGCGCTGCTCGGTGCGGCACTCCACGGTGGCGAGCGCACCGGTGACCAGCGGGGCGCCGCTGGCCTCGCCGCGGGTGTGCGGAACGTCGGCGAACAGGAGCCGGTCGCTGATCCGCCCCTTCATGGCGAACCGCCCCGCGATGTGCCGCTGGTCCTCCGCGAGCACCGAGACCGCCCACAGCGGCTGCTCGGCGAGCAGGTCGTCCATTCGGGAACCGGTGCGCAGGCTGATCATCGCCAGCGGCGGGTCGAGCGAGACCGACATGAAGGCCGTCGCCGTCATCCCCGCGTCCTCGCCGGCCGGGCCGTCGGGGTCGGGCTGGGGCTCGTGCGCGGTCACCAGGACCACACCCGATGCCAGCCGGGACATGGCTGCGCGGAATTCTTCGTCGTTCACCCCTTCAGCATGCCCCGGGGCATGGTCGCCAAGGGCGGCAGGTGCCGGGGAGGCCGCCGAGGTGTGAGATGCGGGAGGGAAGGAAAGGGTCGCCACATGAACGACGCTAGGCGCCGCCACGCCTGCCCCGCCTCGGCCCCGGGCCGCATCCCGGGTGCGCTGGGAGACCTAGGTCCCCCGCCCGGCGCCCGGGCCCGCCCCCTCCGCGGGCCCCGTGGCACGGGGTTCTCGACGGTCTCCGCTGCAAAGTCCCCACGTTGTCCCTGTTTCCCGTGATACATGTGACTTGACTCACAGCGACAGAAATTTGCTGACCCTGCGTACCGGTGAAGCAGCGCGCTGTGATTCAGTGACGTTGAAGCTGCACGAGTACGCCGAACACAACCCTTGATTCGCTACGAGGTCTCGGGGGGAGGGCGAGCATGGAGACCGAGTCGGAACCGTATGTCCGCCTTGCGACTCTGCGGCAGTTGCACCAGCTGATGGCGCGGATGAACACCGCCCGCAGCCTGGCCGACACCCTGCAGACGGTCGCCGACGGCCTGGTCGAAGGGCTGGGCTGGGAGCTCGCCGCCGTCAATCTGGTCCGCCCCGAGAAGAACGATCTGGTCGTCGCCGCCATGGCGGGCAACACGGCCGCCGAGGCACTGCTCACCGGCCGGTCCGGCTCCCGCGAGTCCTGGGACCGCCGGCTCACCATGGGGGAGACCTGGGGGTCGCTGCGGTTCATCCCGCACACCGAGGCGTGGATGCTCAACGAGGACGACGTCCCGACCTGGCTCACCGGCGGCCCGCTGCCCCGCTTCGAGGACGAGTGGCACCCCGACGACCGGCTGTTCGCGCCGATGTACGCCCCCGGCACGCTGGACCGCAACGTCGAGCCGGAGCTGATCGGCGTCATATCGGTGGACCGCCCGCGCAACGGCCGCCGGCCCGGGGCGTGGGGGCGCGAAGCGCTGGAGACGTACGCCTTCCACGCCTCGATCGCCATAGCCAACGCCCGGCTGCGCTCCAACATGCAGCGCGCCCTGGTCCGCCTGGAGCGGGAGCAGCAGGCGCTGCGGGCCAGCGAGGAGAGCTTCCGGCAGGCCTTCGAGTACGCCCCGTCCGGCATGGCCATCGCGGACATGGGCGGCGGCGACCAGCACGGCCGGATACTCCGCACGAACGACGCCCTGTGCCGGCTGCTGGGCCGCCCGGCCACCATGCTGTGCAAGCAGTCCTTCGAGGCGCTGGTCCACCCCGAGGACGCCGCCACGCTGCGCCGGACCTCCGCGGAGGGCGGCCGGGCCGAGCTGCGCCTGGCGCGCCGGGACGGCAGCTACGTCTGGGTGTCGCTGCGCAACTCGGTGGTGGCGGACACCGCCGACGGGCCGCGGTTCCTGCTCACCCACGTCGAGGACATCGAGGAGCGCAAGCGGCATGAACTGGCGCTCGCCCACCGCGCCTCGCACGACTCGCTGACCGGCCTGCCGAACTCCGCGGAACTGCGGGCCCGGCTGAGCGCCCGGCTCTGCGACCGGCCGTACGCGCCGGACACCACCGACAACCGCCTGGCCGGGGTCGTCGAGTCGCTCGACGCGGCCTACGGGGACGAGCCCGCCGAGCTGGGCCTGTACGAGCCGGGCGCCTACGACACCGGGGTGTACCACGACCTGGCCGTCGAGCCCTTCCGCGGCGAGGGCGGGGGGTACGAGACGGACCCGTTCGAAGGGCTGGGCCACAGCCGCGCGCCGGTGCCGGTGGACGGCTACGACGGGTTCGACGGGTACGGCGGCATCGTCCGCGAGCCCCGGCACGTGCACACCGTGGCCCCGCGCGAGCGGCGTGACGACGGCGGCAAGGGGCTCGCGGTCCTCTTCTGCGACCTGGACGGATTCAAGGGCATCAACGACCGCTTCGGTCACAACGCCGGCGACGCGGTGCTGATCGAGGTGGCCCGCCGCCTCAGCGAGTGCGTCCGCGACGGCGACACGGTGGCCCGGCTGGGCGGCGACGAGTTCGTGGTGCTCGCCGACGGCCTCTGCCGCTCCGACGCCGAGGACCTGGCCGCGCGGCTGCGCAGCCGAATCGTTCAGCCGATCGCGGTGGAGGGCCGGGACGTGAAGGTCGGCGCGAGCTTCGGCATCGGCTGGGCGCACTGCGGGATGACCGCGGAGGAAGTGCTCAAGTCCGCCGACGAGCGTATGTACGTTCAGAAACGATCACGTCCGAAAACTCACAGACGCGCGGGTTAGACCGCAGGTCAGAGCGCCGTCACCGGCCCGTGGGATCTGTGTCACCCACTCGGGCTACAAACAACGGGTACGCTCGCAAGACATCACCTGTCGCACCTGACCCCGCATCTGTTGAGGAGTACCAAGGGATGACGTCCGGTAACAACGGCGCCAGCACGCCCGAGGACGACGACCCGTTCGGCTACCTCTACGCCGACGGGCAGGCCAACGGCGCCCAGCCGCCCAGTGGCGGCGGTTACGGCTACCCGAACTCCGTCAACCGTGTGCGGGCCGTCGGCGAGCGCCGGTACGGCGCGCAGCAGACGGCGCAGCAGCCCGCGCCGCCCGCCGGTGCGGGCTACGGCCGTCCGAACCCCCACTACCAGGCCCCCGAGGTCGCCATGGGCTCCGTCGGGGTTCCCGGCGGTCCCGCGGACGGCGGCCACCGCTCCCACGGGGGCGGCGGCCGTGGCCGTGGCCCCAACACCAAGGGCCTGCTGATCGGCGCGGTGGCCGTGGTGGCCGCCGTGGTCATCGGCATCGGCGTCGCCATGGCCGGTGGCGACGACGACCCGGGCAAGGAAGCCGGAAGCTCCCCGACGCCCTCGCTGACCGCCATGGACAAGCCGGCCGGTTCGGACGACAAGGGCAAGAACGAGAAGCCGGCGACCTTCGACCCGAGCAAGGTCGACGCGGCCTCGCTCACCGGAGGCCTGGCCGGCGGCGCGGTCGTCCGCAGCGATGTGCCGGGTTCCCGGGCCGAGGGCGGCGCCTACGTGGCCGGACTCGACACCCCCAACTCCTCGGTGACCTGGCAGGTCGACGGCGTGCCGAAGGACGGGGAGTACACCCTGTTCACCTACTACTCCGTCCCGGGCGAGGACACCAAGGCGACGCTGACCGTCAACGGCGGGACGTCGACCGAGGTCGGGCTGAAGAACCACGGAAACGCCGGCAAGGGCGAGTGGGACAAGGGCTGGACCTACACGTACAACTATGTGCAGCTGAAGAAGGGCACCAACAAGGTCACCCTGAGCTGCCCCGGCGGCTGCAACGCCGCGGTGGACCAGTTCGGCCTGGTGCAGGGCGAGGTGGGCACGGAGCCCGCGGAGTTCAAGAACTCGTGAACCACGGGCGCCCCGGGCCCGGTCAGGCCGTGGGCGCCGCCTCGGTGACCCGGACGCGGCCGAGCAGCTCCTCGTAGCGCGCCCGGTCGAACTCCCCGGCGACGGGCGAGAGCACGGTGGCCGCCGAGAGGGCGGCCGCCCGGGCCAGCCGCTGGGGCCAGGGCAGGTTCTCCACCAGCCCGGACAGCAGCCCGGCGACCACAGAGTCGCCGGCCCCGGCCGGGTTGCCCCGCAGCGGACGGGGCGGCGCGGCCCGCCAGTGCCCCTCCGGTCCGGCGGCCAGCAGGCCCTCGGCGCCCAGCGATGCCACCACGGTCCGCGCCCCGCGCCGCCGGGCGTCGCGCGCCGCCTGCAGCGGGTCGTGCGAGCCGGTCAGCTCGGCGAGCTCCTCCGCGTTCGGCTTGAGCAGGTCGGGACGGGCGGCGACGCCGCGGCGCAGCGGCTCGCCGGAGGTGTCGAGCAGCACGGTGACCCCCGCCGCCCGGGCCTCGCGGACCAGCAGCGCGTACGCGCCGACCGGCACGCCCGGCGGCAGGCTGCCGCACAGGGCGACCGCCCGGGCGGAGGGCAGCAGGTCCCGGTAGGCGTCGCGCAGCGCGTCCCACTCCGCGGCCGAGACCGTGGGACCGGGCTCGTTGAAGAGGGTGGCGTCCTCGGCGGCCGGGTCGACCACCGAGACGGTGCGGCGGGTGGAGCCCGCCACGGGTATCAGCGCGTCGGCAACCGGCACCGGCCCGCACGCCAGCAGCTCCCGCACGGTGCGCCCGGTCGCGCCCCCGGCGAAGCCGGTCACCGTGACCCGGTGCCCGAGGGCCGCCAGCACCCGGGCGACGTTGATGCCCTTGCCGCCCGGTCGTTCCACGACCTCCGACACCCGGTGGCCGGTCTGCGGACGCAGGGCCCGCACCCGGTAGGTGATGTCGAGTGCGGCGTTCAGCGTGACCGTCAGGATCACCCGGTCCGCCTCCCCCCGATGATGCGCCAGATCCGGAAGCGGCCGGTTCACGGCCGCCAGTTTATGGCTCGATCATGCCAAACGCGGGCCCGGTGGCCCAGAGGCCGGACGAGCCGGGGGACGGCGGAGGGAGGAGGGGGAAAAGAGGCGGCGGGTCGGTCGCGACGGGTCAGTCGCCTCGGGGGTCGACCACCCAGTCACCCTTGCGCATCACCCCGCGCAGGGTGAACTCCTCGTCCAGCACCACCAGATCGGCGTCCTTGCCGGGTTCCAGCGAGCCGATCCGGTCGTCCAGGCCGAGCAGCCGGGCGGGCGTCGCCGAGATGGCCGCGACCACGTCCTCCACCGGCAGGCCGTCGAGGGTGACGGCCCGTCGGAAGGCGCGGTCCAGAGTCAGCGTGGAACCGGCGATGGTGCCGTCCCCGGCCAGCCGGGCCACGCCGTCGACCACGTCGACCTCCAGCGGCCCCAGGTGGTAGCGGCCGTCGCCGAATCCGGCGGCGTCCATGGCGTCGGTGATCAACGCGACCCGCGCGCCCCCCGCGTGACGGAACGCCAGCCCCAGGGCGCCCGGGTGCAGGTGGACGCCGTCGTCGATGAGTTCGACGGTGACCCGCTCGTCCTCCAGCAGCGCGGTGACCGGACCGGGGGCGCGGTGGGCCAGCGGCGGCATGGCGTTGAACAGGTGGGTGGCCACGGTGGCGCCCGCCTCGATCGCCTCGACGGTCTGCTCGTAGGTGGCGTCGGTGTGCCCGACCGCGGCGATGACGCCCATCTCCTTCAGCATCCGCACCGACTCGACGCCGCCGGGCAGTTCGGCGGCGAGGGTGACCATCCGGGCCTGCCCGCGCGCCGCCTCCACCAGCTTGCGGACCTCCGCCGGGTCCGGCTCCCGCAGCAGCTCCTCGGAGTGCGCGCCCTTGCGGCAGGGGGAGATGAACGGGCCCTCGAAGTGGACGCCGGCGATCTCGCCGTCCTCGGCCAGCTCGGAGAGCATCCCGGCGCGTACGGCCAGGGTGGCCAGGTCGCCGGTGACGGTGGAGGCGACCAGGGTGGTGGTGCCGTGGAGACGGTGGGTGCGCACCCCGCGCAGGACGTCCTCGACGGTCCCGGAGCTGAACGAGGCGCCGCCGCCGCCGTGGTTGTGGAGGTCCACGAAGCCGGGGACGACCCAGCAGCCGGACAGGTCGACGACGGTGGCGGGGGCGTCCGCGGGGACGGCGGCCGGGTCGGCGAGGCGGGCGCCCTCGACGACCACCCGGCCGTCGGGGACGACGCCGCCCGGCAGGACCACCCGGGCGCCGGTGAGCACGGTGCGTGCGGCGTCGGCGGCGCGTGCGGGAGACGGGGCGGCAGCGGCGGGGGACGCGGCGGTGGGGGAGCCGGCGGCGGGGGATGCGGCGGCGGAGGCTGCCGGAGCGCTGCCGGGGTCGGTGGCCGTCATGGAGCGGGGACCTCCAGGGTGGGGGCGTCGGGGGAGGGGCCGGCGGCGGCGCCGGCCGGTGCGTCGAGCAGGTCCCAGGCGAGGAGGCCGGCGCCCAGGCAGCCCGCCGTGTCGCCGAGGGCGGCGGGGACGATCTCGGGCGGCCGCTGGAAGGTGATCCGGGCGGCCACCGCCTCACGCAGCGGGGTGAACAGCGTCTCGCCGGCCTCGGCGAGACCGCCGCCGACGATCAGGCGCTGCGGATCCAGCAGGGTCAGGCCGGTGATCAGGCCGTCGGCCAGGGCGTCCACCGCCTCCTGCCAGACCTCCCGCGCCCGCGCGTCGCCGCGGTCCGCCGCCGCGGCGCAGTCCGCGGCGTCCGCGTCCGGGTCGCCGCAGGCGCGGGCCCAGGCGTCGCCGACCGCGGAGGCGGAGGCGTACCGCTCCAGGCAGCCGTGCTGCCCGCAGGGGCAGGGCCGGCCGCCGGGCCGCACGACGACGTGGCCGATCTCGCCCGCGTTGCCGTGCGCGCCCTCCTCGACCCGGCCGGCGATGCCGATGGCGCCCGCGATGCCGGTGCCCAGGGCCACGAAGAGGAACCGGTCCGCGCCGCGGCCCGCCCCGGCGCGGCCCTCGGCGAGGCCGCCGGAGCGCACGTCGTGGCCCACCGCGACCGGGACGCCGCCCAGCCGCTCCCCGATCAGGGTGCGCAGCGGGACGTCCTTCCAGCCGAGGTTCGCCGCGTAGACGGCGACCCCGTGCTCGGCGTCGACCAGGCCGGGGACGGCGATGCCGACCGCGGCGGCGCCCCGGCCGAGACGGGTCACGCCCTCGGCGTGCAGGTCGGCGGCGAAGTCGAGGATGCCGTCCACGACGGCCTCGGGGCCCCGGTGCCGGCCGGTGGCCCGGCGGTCCTGGTGCAGCAGGGTGCCGTCGGGGCCGACCAGGGCGGCCTTCATGCCCGTGCCGCCGACATCGAGGGCGATGACGTGATTCACGTCGATCAGTCTGGCGGGTGCGTCGCGAAAGGTCTAGTCCACTTGCGGGGGCTTGGTCATGCCTTGACGGTCCGCAGATGCGGGCGGCACGGCCCGGGCCCGGTCCGGCGGGGTGTCCGCGGCAGCGGTTACCGTGCAGGGATGGAGGAGCTCACTGGCAGGGAACGGGACGTGCTCGAGCTGGAGCGGCGGGGGTTCGCGGGGCCCGGCGCCAAGGAGCGGGCCATCCGCGAGGAGCTCGGCCTCGCCCCCGTGCGGTACTACCAGCTGCTCAACGCTCTGCTGGATGACCCACGGGCGCTGGCCCACGACCCGGTGACGGTGAACCGGCTGCGCCGCGTCCGGGACAGCCGCCGCGCGGAACGCTGATCGGGGGTTGGCGGCGCTCTGCGCGGTTATGGTCCCGATATGGGCAGCGACCAGAACCAGACCTCTGCGAACTCTTCCTCCGGCGGCGGCCTTCCGGAGCCGGTGACGGCGGCCGGACGGGACGGGCTCGACGCGATCCTCGCGGCGCCGGAGCGGGCCGTGATCGCGTTGGACTTCGACGGCACGCTGGCGCCGATCGTGCCGGACCCGGACCGGGCCCGCGCGCACCCCGACGCGGTGCCCGCGCTGGCCGCGCTGGCGCCCAAGGTGGCGGCGGTGGCCGTGGTCACCGGGCGGCCGGCCGAGGTCGCGGTGCGCAACGGCGGTTTCGCCGGGGTGGCCGGCCTCGACCACCTCGTGGTGCTCGGGCACTACGGGGCCGAGCGGTGGGAGGCCGCCACCGGCAAGGTCACCGCGCCGGACCCGCACCCGGGGGTGGAAGCGGTGCGGCGGGAGTTCCCCGAGGTGCTGGCGTCGGTGCCGCGGTCGCGCGGCACCTGGATCGAGGACAAGGGCCGCGCGCTGGCCGCGCACACCCGGCGGGCCGAGGACCCCGAGGCGGCCTTCGAGGCCCTGCGGGAGCCGCTGGACGCGCTGGCGGAGCGGCACGGGCTGATCGTCGAGCCGGGCCGGATGGTGCTGGAGCTGCGGCCGCCGGGCATGGACAAGGGGGTCGCGCTGCGCGCCTACCTGCGGGACGTGGGCGCCGGGGCGGTGCTGTACGCCGGGGACGACCTCGGGGACATCCCCGCCTTCGACGCGGTGGAGGCGCTGCGCGGCGAGGGGCTGCCGGGGGTGCTGGTCTGCAGCGCGAACGAGGAGGTCCGCGAGCTCGCCTCCCGCGCCGACGTCGTGGTCCCCGACCCCGAGGGTGTCGTCCGCCTCCTCTCGGCCCTCGCCGCCCGCCTGAGCTGACCCCGGCCCGCACGCGGGCACGGGTCCGAGGCGGCACCGGCCCCGGCTCCGCCGGCGACCGCCCCCTCCCCCTCCGCCGCCTGTGCCGGCGGGCCGCCCCCGCCGCCCCCGCAACCCCTGCCGCTCGCGCCGCCCCGGTGGGCGGCCGCGGCCCGGGGGCGCCAGGGAGGCGCGCGGGCCGGAGAGGTCCGCCGCGGCGGGCGGTTACGTCCGAGACCTGGTGCTCCACACCGTCCCCGCCTGCCGCCTGCCGCCTGCCGCCTGCCGCCTGCCGCCCGCCGTCTGCCGCCCGCCGCCCCCGGCCACCGCGCCGCCAGGCGCCCCCGGCCCCCGCCCGCCTGGGCCGAGCGCGCGGCAAGGGCCCCGCCCTCCTGGGAGAGCGGGGCCCCGGTGCAGGCGGCGCGGCGCGGCGGCCGGCGCGGCGTGGGTCGTCAGTGCGCCGTGGCGGTCAGCGCGTCGAGCTGGTCGAGGAACCACTTGGCCGGCGGCGTGGCGGTGGCCGCCGCGACGAGCCGCTTGGTGCGGTCGGCGCGCTCGCCCGGGGGCATCGTCAGGCCCTCGTGCAGCGCCCGCGCGGTGGCGTTCACGTCGTAGGGGTGGACGGTGATCGCGTCGTCGCCCATCTCCTCGTGCGCCCCGGCCTCGCGGGAGAGCACCAGCGCGCAGCCGTTCTCGGCGAGCACCGGCACCTCCTTGGCGACCAGGTTCATGCCGTCGCGGATGGGGTTGACCAGCGCCACGTCGGCCAGCCGGTACGCGGCCAGCGAGCGGGCGAAGTCGTCCTTGAGGTTGAGCACCACCGGCGTCCAGTACGGCGTGCCGTACTCCGCGTTGATCTCCTCGGCGACCCGCGCGACCTCCGCGGTGTAGTCCCGGTAGACGGCGAGGTCCTGCCGCGAGGGGTAGGCGAAGGCCACGTGCACGACGCGGTCGCACCACTCGGGGTGGTCGTCGAGCAGCTGCCGGAAGGCGTGCAGGCCGCGGACGATGTTCTTGGAGAGCTCGGTGCGGTCCACCCGCACGATCGTCTTCCGCGGGTTCCCGTCGGTGTCCTGGCCGATCTCGGTGCGCAGCTCCGCCACGCGCTGGTCGACGTCGGCCTGACCGGCCCGCTCGCGCAGGAAGTCGGCGTCGGCGCCGAGGCCGTGCACACCGATCCTGGTGTCGCCGAGGCCGCCGACGAGGGTGTCGCAGCAGGCGGTGAAGGCGTCGGCCCAGCGCTGGGTGAGGAAGCCCAGGCGGTCGGCGCCCAGCATGCCGCGCAGCACGGACTCCGCGACGTCGTCGGGCAGCAGCCGGAAGTACTCCGGCGGGGCCCAGGGCGTGTGCGAGAAGTGCCCGATGCGCAGGTCGGGGCGGAGCTCGCGGAGCATGCCGGGGGCCAGCGTCAGGTGGTAGTCCTGGATCAGCACCGCCGCGCCCTCGGCGGCCTCCTCGGCCAGCGCCTCGGCGAACGCCCGGTTGTACTCCTGGTAGGCGGCCCACTGCACCCGGAACTCGGTGTCGAACACGGGTTCGAGAGGGGTCTGGTAGAGCATGTGGTGCACGAACCAGAGCACCGAGTTGGCGATGCCGTTGTACGCCGCGTGATGGGTCTCGGCGGAGATGTCGAGCATCTTCACGCCCGGCTCGCCCACCCCGCGCCGGACGGCCTCGCGGTCCCCTTCGCCCAGCGCCGAGCAGACCCACAGGGCGCCGGCGTCCGGGCCGATCGCGGAGAGTCCGGAGACCATCCCGCCACCGCCCCGCCGGGAGACCAGCGAGCCGTCCCCGGCGACCGAGTAGGAGACCGGGCCGCGGTTGGAGGCGACCAATACCTGTGCAGATCTTTCGGCGGAACCCATACGCGTCACCTAGCCCGGAGGAGAAAAATCCAAACGTGCGCCGGTCACCCCGCGACGACGGCAGCGCCCCGCGCGAGGGCGGGACGCTGCGCCGAACGAGTGGGATCAGGCCACTTCGCGTGAGCGGTACTCGACGATCTCCGCCATCGGGGGCCGCTCCAGGGTGTCCACCGCGTGGGTCCGCGGCGTGAAGCCCCTGTCGGTCCGGTCGAACTGCGTGATCAGCGGCCGGACCATCTGCCCGCGGGCCAGCCGCAGCTGGGCGGTGCGGTAGATCGTGGCGGCCATCCGGCCCAGGGCCTGGCTGTCCTGGTTGCGGTGCTTGCGGACGCCCACGTCGACCTGGGCGAGCGCGTCCAGGCCCACCGTGTGCAGCGAGTCGATGAGCATGGCCAGCTCGATCCCGTAGCCCACGGGGAACGGCAGCCGCTCGAGCAGGGACCGGCGGGCCGCGTACTCGCCGCCCAGCGGCTGCACGAATCCGGCCAGCTGCGGCCAGTGCAGGTTGATCAGCGGGCGGGCCATGAGCTCGGTGACCCGGCCGCCCTGGCCGGGCTCGGCGCCCAGCGGGCGGTCGTACATGGCCTTGACCAGCGAGATGCCCGGATCGGTGAGCAGCGGGCCCACCGTGCCCGTGACGAAGTCGGAGGAGAAGTCGCGCAGGTCGGCGTCGACGAAGCAGACGATGTCGCCGCTGGTGGCCAGCAGCGAGCGCCACAGCACCTCGCCCTTGCCGCGGACGGCGGGGACCCGGGGCAGGATGCTGTCGCGGTGGACCACCTTGGCGCCCGCCGCGGCGGCCACCTCGGAGGTGCGGTCGGTGGAGGCGGAGTCGACGACCACCAGCTCGTCGACGAGCGGGACCTCCTCGACCAGCTCCCTGCGGATGGTGGAGACGATGTCACCGACGGTCGCCTCCTCGTTGAGCGCCGGCAGGACGACGGAGACGGACGAGCCGCTCTGACGCTTGGCGGCGAGTATCTGGTGCAGCGGGCGATCGGTCACATGCCAGGAGCGTGTGCCCAGCCAGCCTTCGACTTCTTCCAGCACAGTCACCGGCTCCTTCACTGTCCCCGCCTGCCTTGCGGCGGGCGGTCCGTCTCGCGTTCCGGACGATCCTCTCAACTGTCCTGGCCTTCGGTTACAGTCTTGAACATCACCAGTGACCACCGCATGTCGGGGTCGGCGTCACTCGACTGGTAGATGCGAGTCCCCCTTGCGGGAGTGGCTCAAAACGCGTGACGCGAAACAACCGAACAACAACAGAAGAACGCTCATCCAGAGGGGCAGAGGGATACGGCCCGATGAAGCCCCGGCAACCCTCCAGCCGCGCCCGCTCACGCGAGGCCCCGGCTAGGGAAGGTGCCAAATCCGTCTCACGGCGAAGACGCCGCTGAGGAAGATGAGGAGAAAGGGCCTCGCCTCTCATGGCTGTACAGACTGTCACGACCGATTCCGCGTCCGCGACGACCTCCGCCGCCTCCGTCGATCTCGGTCCGGCCACCGCGCTCTCCTGTCGCGAATGCGGCCACCGCGTCCCGCTCGGCCCCGTCTTCGCCTGCGAAGAGTGTTTCGGGCCCCTCGAGATCGCCTACGACTTCTCCTCCTACGAGGCCGGGGAACTGCGCCGTCGCATCGAGGCCGGTCCCGCCAACATCTGGCGCTACGCCCCGCTGCTGCCCGTCCCGGCCGACGTCGCCGACAAGCCCAACCTGAACCCGGGCTGGACCAAGCTGGTCAAGGCCGACAACCTGGCCCGCGAGCTCGGCGTCACCGGCGGCCTGTACGTCAAGGACGACTCCGGCAACCCGACGCACTCCTTCAAGGACCGCGTGGTCGCCCAGGCCCTCGAGGCCGCCCGTGCCTTCGGCTTCACCACCCTCTCCTGCTCCTCCACCGGCAACCTGGCGGGCGCGGTCGGCGCCGCCGCCGCCCGGGCCGGCTTCCGCTCGTGCGTGTTCATCCCGCACGACCTGGAGCAGGGCAAGGTCGTCATGGCCGCGGTCTACGGCGGCGAGCTGGTCGGCATCGACGGCAACTACGACGACGTGAACCGCTTCTGCTCCGAGCTGATCGGCGACCCGGCCGGCGAGGGCTGGGGCTTCGTCAACGTCAACCTGCGCCCGTACTACGGCGAGGGCTCCAAGACGCTGGCGTACGAGATCTGCGAGCAGCTCGGCTGGCGGCTGCCGGACCAGCTGGTGATCCCGATCGCCTCCGGCTCGCAGTTCACCAAGATCGACAAGGGCCTCAAGGAGCTCATCGCGCTCGGCCTGGTCGAGGACAAGCCGTACCGGCTCTTCGGCGCCCAGGCGAACGGCTGCTCGCCGGTCTCCGTCGCCTACAAGGCCGGCCACGACGTGGTCCGCCCGCAGAAGCCGGACACCATCGCCAAGTCGCTGGCCATCGGCAACCCGGCCGACGGCCCGTACGTCCTGGACATCGCCCGCCGCACCGGCGGCGCGGTGGAGGACGTCACGGACGAGGAGGTCGTGGCGGGCATCCGGCTGCTGGCCCGCACCGAGGGCATCTTCGCCGAGACGGCGGGCGGCGTGACGGTCGGCGTCACCCGCAAGCTGATCGAGAACGGTCTGCTGGACCCCACGCTCACCACGGTCGTCCTCAACACCGGCGACGGCCTCAAGACGCTGGACGCGGTGGCCGACCAGGGCCTCACCGCGACCATCCGCCCGAGCCTGGAGTCCTTCCGCGAGGCCGGCCTCGCCTGACGGCCGCCGCCGTCGCCACCCCGGGCCGCGCGGTCCGTCCGTCCCGTCACCCGCTCACCGTCATCGGAGGTCACCCCGCATGAGCGTCACCGTCCGCATCCCCACCATCCTCCGCACCTACACCGGCGGACAGGCCGAGGTGGACGCCGAGGGCGCCACCCTGGGCGAGGTCATCGCCGACCTGGAGAAGAACCACACGGGCATCGCCGCGCGCGTGCTCGACGACCAGGGCAAGCTGCGGCGCTTCGTCAACGTCTACGTGAACGACGACGACGTGCGGTTCGAGCAGGGTCTGGAGACCGCGACGCCCGCGGGCGGCAACGTCTCGATCATTCCCGCGGTGGCCGGCGGCGCCTGACGGCCGCGTATTTCCCGCCCGCCTTTCCGGTGCCGCGTTTCCGGTGCCGCTGACTGGTGCCACCCCCGTGTGCCGCCTTTCCGATACCGGAAAGGCGGCACCGGCGTTTCCACGCACCGCCGCTTTCGCGCGCCGCCCTCTCCCGTTCATAGCGGCTCCATGCCGGCGTCACATCCCGCCGACAAGCGGAAGGGGCGATTCTGCATGATTGGGCGCGGTACAGTTGGGGTACCCCGCGCCGAACTCGGGCCGGGCGCCGACGGGTTCCTGCCTCCCGCACGACAAGAAGCAGCCAAACTGCGCGGGTCGTTTGCGTGGTTCGCTCCTTCTGTCCGCCCCGACTTGCCCTGAATTCCGGCGAAATCTCAGCATATTCCTGGCTGCCCGCCTCCAGAATTGTCGTCGGAATGACCTGTTGCAGAGGGCAGTTGGACAGATACATTCGGCCGCGGTCGACGCGTTCCGGCGCACGCCCGTCGCTCTCGGCGGCGGGTGAGGTCTGACCCGGATCCGCGAAGTGCGGATCTGTGCAAGGGCCAGTAATAGGGGAGTTAGGCATGGCTCAGGGCACCGTCAAGTGGTTCAACGCGGAGAAGGGGTACGGCTTCATCGCGGTCGACGGTGGTGCGGACGTCTTCGTGCACTACAGCGCGATTCAGATGGACGGCTACCGCACCCTCGAGGAAGGCCAGCGGGTCGAGTTCGAGATCTCGCAGGGCCAGAAGGGGCCGCAGGCGGACATGGTCCGACTGGCTGCCGGCTGAACGTCTCGACCGAACATCCTGACGTGACATCGGGCCCGCGGCCCCCTCGGGGGGCCGCGGGCCCCTTGCGTTCCCGGCGACCCTCCCGCGTCGCCCCTCCGCCCCTTGTGCGCCCGGGCCGTCCGGCGCCCAGACGAGGGCTCGCGAGGGTGTCCAGGGGGCGGGAAACGGGAGTGGGATCGGGGGAGTGTCTTGCACTCGCAGGGGGCGAGTGCTAATTATTGCGTTAGCACTCTGAAGGTGAGAGTGACAACGATGGACCGGGTCGGTGAGGTCCGCGTTGCCGTTGGCGGGGAAGGAACCGTCCGGCACGCAGGCCGTCCGTCGCGGGCGCGGGCGCGGTCCGAAGGAATCACCCCCAGTCCTGGGAGGACCACTTCACATGGCCAAGATCATCGCGTTCGACGAGGAGGCGCGGCGCGGCCTCGAGCGCGGCATGAACCAGCTCGCGGACGCCGTCAAGGTGACGCTCGGCCCCAAGGGCCGCAACGTCGTCCTCGAGAAGAAGTGGGGCGCCCCCACGATCACCAACGATGGTGTTTCCATCGCCAAGGAGATCGAGCTCGAGGACCCGTACGAGAAGATCGGCGCCGAGCTGGTCAAGGAAGTCGCCAAGAAGACGGACGACGTCGCCGGCGACGGTACGACCACCGCGACCGTTCTCGCCCAGGCGCTGGTCCGCGAGGGCCTGCGCAACGTGGCGGCCGGCGCCAACCCGATGGCCCTCAAGCGCGGCATCGAGAAGGCCGTCGAGGCCGTCTCCGGCGCCCTGCTCGAGCAGGCCAAGGAGATCGAGACCAAGGAGCAGATCGCCTCCACCGCCTCCATCTCCGCCGCCGACACCCAGATCGGCGAGCTCATCGCCGAGGCGATGGACAAGGTCGGCAAGGAAGGCGTCATCACGGTCGAGGAGTCCCAGACCTTCGGTCTGGAGCTCGAGCTCACCGAGGGCATGCGCTTCGACAAGGGCTACATCTCGGCGTACTTCGCGACCGACATGGAGCGCATGGAGGCGTCGCTCGAGGACCCGTACATCCTCATCGCCAACTCCAAGATCTCCTCGGTCAAGGACCTGCTCCCGCTCCTCGAGAAGGTCATGCAGTCGGGCAAGCCCCTGCTGATCATCGCCGAGGACGTCGAGGGCGAGGCCCTGTCGACCCTGGTCGTCAACAAGATCCGCGGCACCTTCAAGTCCGTCGCGGTCAAGGCCCCGGGCTTCGGCGACCGCCGCAAGGCCATGCTCGGCGACATCGCCATCCTCACGGGCGGCGAGGTCATCTCCGAGGAGGTCGGCCTCAAGCTGGAGAACGCGTCCCTGGACCTCCTGGGCCGCGCCCGCAAGGTCGTCATCACCAAGGACGAGACCACCATCGTCGACGGTGCCGGCTCCGCCGACCAGGTCCAGGGCCGGGTCAACCAGATCCGCGCCGAGATCGAGAACAGCGACTCGGACTACGACCGCGAGAAGCTGCAGGAGCGCCTGGCGAAGCTCGCCGGCGGTGTCGCGGTCATCAAGGCCGGCGCCGCCACCGAGGTGGAGCTCAAGGAGCGCAAGCACCGCATCGAGGACGCCGTCCGCAACGCGAAGGCCGCCGTCGAGGAGGGCATCGTCGCCGGTGGTGGCGTGGCCCTGCTCCAGGCATCCCAGGTCTTCGAGAAGCTGGAGCTCGAGGGTGACGAGGCGACCGGCGCACAGGCCGTGAAGCTCGCGCTCGAGGCCCCGCTGAAGCAGATCGCCGTCAACGCCGGCCTCGAGGGCGGCGTCGTGGTGGAGAAGGTCCGCAACCTCACCCCGGGTCACGGCCTCAACGCCGCGACCGGCGAGTACGTCGACCTGATCGCCGAGGGCATCATCGACCCGGCGAAGGTGACCCGTTCCGCGCTGCAGAACGCCGCCTCCATCGCCGCGCTGTTCCTCACCACCGAGGCCGTCATCGCCGACAAGCCGGAGAAGGCCGCCGCGGCCGCTCCGGGCGGCATGCCGGGCGGTGACATGGACTTCTGAGCCTGACGGCTCGAAGCCCTGACGCACGCGTCACGCAGGAGGGCGGCACCCACCACGGGTGCCGCCCTTCGGCGTTCTCGCGGACCGGCCGGGAGCTCAGCCGCCCGGGCCCGAGGAGAGCCAGGTGGCCGCCGCCGCGAGCTCCGCCGGGTCTTGGGGCTCCAGGGCGTGCAGCCGCTCCGGGCGGCGCAGCAGGCGCCGGTACGCCGGGTCGCCGGCCGCGGAGGCGAGCAGCCAGCCGGTCAGCGCGTGCGGGTCCCGCGGATCGCCTCGCAGCACGTCCTCGTAGCGGGCGCGCGCCGTTCCGTGGGCGCCGAGGACCAGGTGGGTGTCGGGGTCCTCGGCGGGCTCCGCGGGCGGCGTGCGGTACAGCGGGAGCAGGGCGTCGGTCCAGAACGGCCCCGGGGCGAGGTGCGCCCGCCAAGGGCCCGGTGACGGTGCCGGGCGGCCGGCCCGCCGCTCACATCGCAGCAGCGACCGTTCCTCGTCCCCGCACCGCAGGTTGCGCAGCCGCCACTCGACCAGGTTGGCCCGCGCCGCGGCCCCGGCGCGGCGGGCGGCGTCGGGGGCGACGGGCTCGCGCAGCCAGCCGTCCAGCGTGCCGGCCAGCCCGTGCGTCAGCAGCCGTCCGACGTCGGTGAGCCGCGCCTCGGTGCGCAGCGTCCGCAGCGCCAGCCGGCACTGCAGCCGCAGCAGGGCGAAGGTGAACGCGGCGAGCGCGGGGTCCGCCCCGCCGTCGTGGAGCCGCTCCCGCCAGAAGCCCGCCACGCCGGTGAAGGCGTAGACGCCGTGCAGGAGGCCGGTGAGGTGGCGGGGGTCGGGCCGCCAGGGGGCGTACCAGGCCTCGCCCCGGTCGTCGTCGAGCAGGTGGAACAGGTGGAGCAGGGCGCCGAGTTTGCTGTGCTGGAACTCGTGGACCATCGCCTCGGCCAGGGTGAGGCCGTCGTCCGGGAGCCCGACGATCATCGAGGCGAAGGCGTCGCTGGTGGTCGCGCTGAAGACCGGTCCGCTCCGTGCGGTCCGCGGGAGGGCCGGCCCCGTCTGCGGGACGACCCGCCGGACGTCGGCGACCCGCAGCCCGCCGGGGCGGGAGGTCGGCGGCTCCAGGACGGCGGCGGCCTCGGCGAACACCTTCTGCCAGCGGGCCGCCGTCTCCTCGTCCAGCGGCTCGGGCGGTATCGGCTCGCTGAGGTCGCGGTAGGGGTCCACGTCGTCCAGCGGCACGGACGCGCCGTGGAGGGTGCGCAGCGGCAGCCAGTGCCCGGTGCGTCCGGCCCGGTCCGGCCGCACCGTCACCGAGCCTCCGGCCCAGTCGAGGGTCAGCCGCGGCCCGGTGAGCGTGGCGGTGGCGACGGTCACCTCCGGCGGGGCGTCCAGGCGCACCAGGCCGAGACCGGGCAGCACCACGCCGCCGTCGCGGACCGGGACCTCGAGCCGCCCGTCGAGGCCGGCCCGCACCATGGCGGTCAGACACAGGCAGAAGAGGTGGGCGACGTCGGTCCCCAGGGGCGGCCCTCCCGCGGTGCCCTGGAGGCGGCGCAGCAGGTGGGAGAGCCAGCTGCCCAGCTGCGGGCTCATCAGCAGGTCCTCGGCGACGTCGGGGTGTCCGCGGGACACCTCGGTGAGCAGGTGCCAGGCGTGGTCGAAGGCCGCCCGACGCTCCCGGACCTCCGGCCGCTGCTCCAGCAGGTCCAGGGTCTCCCGCAGCAGCAGCAGACGCCGGCTGCGTTCCGCCCGGTCGAGGAAGGCGACGGCCTCGGGGGACCCGCCGCCGGAGGCCAGTTCGTCGAACAGCTCGCGGGGCAGACGGAAGCGCCGGCCGGGTGTCCGGGAGGTCATCTACTCGGCCACGCCGGGTGGGTTGCCCCCGCCGATCATCGCGTTGCCGCGTGGCCGGGAAGCCCGGTCGATCAGCCGCTGGTTGCGCAGGTCGCGGGGCAGTTCGAGGACCGATTCCAGTCCTGTCCCGGACAGGTCGGCGAGATCCGACTCGAGGACGTCCGGTGGTCCGGGCGAGCCCGGATGGCCGAGGCCGTTCGGCTCGTGCACGGCACTTCCCCCATTTCATGTGCTCACTCGTGTCCGCCCGGCCGGTTGCGGCTCGGTGGGTGGTGTCGGTGGTGTTCTTCCATCATGGCGAGCGGCTGTCACCTGGAACAGCCGCGTGATCTAGCCAGTCGGGCCGTGGCTGTCCGGGGAACGCGGTCGGGCGAAGGCGTCGATGGCGGCGGCCAGTTCGGCCGCGCGCGTCTCGTCGGGGTCCAGGGTGATCACCGCCTCGTGCAGCAGCCACAGCTCGCTCGGGGGCTCGGCGAGGGTCAGCACGATGTTGCTGAGGTCGCCGCGCGGGTTGTCGCCGCGCGGCATCCGCTCCACCCGCCGGGTCTCCAGCAGGGACACCAGGGTCTGGCGCGCCTCGCGTCCGAGCAGGACGGAGTAGCCGAGGAGCACGTTGATCAGCCTCTGCCGCGCAGAGACCGGGGGGACGACGGCCGGTGCGGGGGAGGCACGCCGGGGCGCGGGCGGCCGCAGCGTCTCGCGTCCCCGGCCGGTCCGCTCGCGCAGGACGTAGGGGTGCTGGCCGGTCTTCCCGGTCACCTCGGTGAAGCGGCGCAGCGCGCTGTCGAAGACGGGGTCGGCGTCGGGCGCCGCGTCCGGGAAGGTCTCCAGGACGCGCAGCACACAGTCCGAGAAGAGGCCCGTCCCGCGCACCGGGTCGTTCCCCGCGCGTTGTCCCCGGCTCGCGGAGAGCAGCACCGCCTGGTCGTGGACCTGGTTCCGCTGCCCGGCGGGCAGCAGGTCGGTGGGCAGGGTGTCGTGGAAGTCGTACTCCTCCTCGAAGATCTGGCAGGCGTCGACGACCATGATCTGCCGGGAGAAGCCCGGCAGTGCGTCGCCGGCCAGCCGGCGCAGCAGCGAGGGCAGGTGCAGGTTGCGTTTGTCGTCGGTGCCGGCGTCCGCGGTGAGCAGCCGCAGGGACTCGTCCTTGTCGAGGACGCCGTGTCCGCCCCACCAGACCCAGAGCAGGTCGCCGTCGACGGCCGACAGCCGCTGGACGGCGAGGTCGCGCACGGTGGCGTAGTCGGCGGGCAGGTGGGGCACGGCGGCGCTGGGACCGGGGAGGGCGCCGAGGCAGAGCAGGACGTTGTCCTCGGGGACGCCCCGGGCCAGCAGCCAGTCGCGGAAGCGCAGGGCGTCCTGGGCGGGGCCGGGGAGGTCCCAGAGGTGGCCCGCCCGGTACCGCTCGACGCCGACGACCAGGGCGTGGATCCGCTCGGGCGCAACGTCGGGCCCGTTCACGGCAGCCTCTCGGCCAGGGCCCGGTAGACGGCGGGGTTGCTCCAGTAGGCGCTGTGCGAGGCGGGGAACGGCTGCCGGTTGTCGACCTCGACGTCGGTGGCGCGGCCGGGGAACAGCGGGGCGGCGAGGTAGGACAACAGGTCCCGGCGGTCGTACACGTTGAGCCACCTGGGCATGTGCGCGGGCAGCGGGTCGGGGTGCGCCAGGGCGGGCAGGGCGCCGCTCTCGTAGAGGAAGGGGCCCTGCGACCCCACCGTGACCAGCAGTTCCACCTGCGGGAGCGGGGTGCGTATCAGGGTGTCGAGGGCGATGATGCCGCCGAGGCTGTGGCCGACGACGACCACCGGCGGTTCCAGACCCGCCACCAGCTCCCGCAGTCGCCGCCGCAGCGGCTCGCCGCGGGCCAGGAAGAGCATGACGTCGGCGGCGGCCGGGTGGGCGGCCCCGGTGAGCGCGCGGCGGCGGCGCACGGCCTGCCAGGAGGCGAGCCGCACGACGGGCCGGGCGGCGAGGCGGGCGAGGGGGCCGCGGTCGGAGCCGGGCGGCTTCGCGGCCATGGCGGTGACCAGGGCGGCGACGGCCGTGTCCCGGGCGGCGCCGTCGGGCAGGACGGGGCTGTCCTCGGCGAGCGCGGCGGCCACGGCGGAGGCCACCAGGCAGCGGGCGAGCAGCAGGGCGAGCTCCGCGTCGTCGGGGGCGGCCGCGGCGGCCCGCGCGGGCAGGCGTCCGCGGGTGAGTTCGTCGAGGGCGTCCCGCAGGGGGCCGACCGGGACGCCGAGGTCCCGGGCGACGGCGTCCAGGCGGGCCGGCAGGCCGGCCAGCAGCCGCCGCGGCCGCTCGGAGGGGAGCGGGGCGCCGGGTGGGAGTTCGCCCCCGCCGCCGCCCGCGGCGGCGAGCGCGAGTTCGGCGTGGGGGTCGGCGTAGAGCAGGGACCAGTCCGCGGTCCCGTCGTCGTCCGCCGCGGACACGGTCCCTCCGCGGCTGTCCCCGCCGTCCGGCG
This sequence comes from Streptomyces sp. NPDC056600, assembly GCF_042792855.1. Lineage (NCBI taxonomy): Bacteria > Bacillati > Actinomycetota > Actinomycetes > Kitasatosporales > Streptomycetaceae > Streptomyces > Streptomyces sp. NPDC056600. The sequence goes on along the minus strand of NZ_JBHTVQ010000016.1, from coordinate 19,507 downwards.
GGAGGGAGAGGCCGCCCGCGGCCAGCCGGGAGCCGAGCTCGGCGCCCCAGTGGTACGGGGTGGTCCGCACCGAGGGGGCGTGGTCGCGGAGGGTGTCCGTGAAGCGGGTGAAGAGCTCCGTGAAACGCGGCTCCCGCACTCCCGTGCCGTGGACGAACAGCACCTCGGTCACGCGCGCCCCCTGCAGACGTCGGATCGCGTGCGCCCGCGCACGCTCGCCGTGGTTCTTCCCGGGCGGGGACGCGTCGAAAGATGCAGGGAGCGCCCAACTTGCCGCGAGCCGTGCCGAGTTGCCTGCGGAACGGCTCGCGGCGGGCGGCGGTTACAGGGGAGTGGGGGCGAGGTCGCACTCGATGCGCTGGTGGAGCCGGGCCTGGGTGAGCCACGGGTGGTCCGCGCCGACCACCTGCATCAACCCTTCCACCGCCTCGGCGTTCAGCCGGTCCGCCTCCCGCACCTCGCCGAGACCGCGCAGGTCCAGGGCGAGGTTGGCGCGGCAGGACAGCGTCACGGGGTGCTGAGGGCCCGACGCCTCGACGAGCAGGTCGAGGGTGCGGGCGTCGATCTCCCGCGCCTTGCGGAAGTCCAGCTGGGCGTAGTGGCTGTTCGCCAGGCCCATGCACGCGGTGAGGGTGAAGAGGTGACTGCCGCCCAGGGTCTCGGTGAAGCCCTTGGCCGCCTCGCTGTCGAGGATCTCGGCGGCCTCCAGGTCACCCAGCGCGCGCTGGGTCGCCGCGTGGTTGGTCATGGTGACGAGGGTGTAGGCGTGCAGCGGGCCCAGGGTGCTGCGGAAGCGGGCCAGGGTCTGCTCGCCCAGCTCCCGGGAGGCGCCGAAGTCGCCCAGCAGGCGGCGGTCCACCGCGGCGTTGGCGGCGGCGGCCAGGGTGTCCGGCAGGTCGGGGCCGTAGCGGAGGGTGAAGCGCTCCAGGGTGTCCTCGGAGAGCTGGGCGGCCTCCTGCAACGAGCCGTCCTTGCGCAGGCACACGGCGAGGTTCCGGGCGGCCCGGATGGTCGCCGCGTTGTCCTGGCCGAAGACCGAGCTGAGGAGGCGGTAGGTCTCCTCCTGCATGACCCGGGCCGCCGGGTAGTCGCCGGCCTCACGGATGTCGATGGCCAGGCCGTTGAGCGTGTTCAGGGTGAGGCTGTTGGTGGGCCCGTAGACGCTGTCCCACAGCCGCGCCGTCTCGGTGTCCAGGTCCCTGGCGCGGACGAACTCCCCACAGCTGCGCAGGGAGACGCCCAGGGAGTGGGCGGCCTCCAGGGTGGCCGGCTCCTCGGGGCCGAAGAGGTCACGGGCCCGGTTGTCCGCCTCCTCGTCGAGGGCGAGCGCGGCGCGGAAGTCGCCCATGTAGCGCAGGGAGCCGGCCATCTGGGTCATCGAGTCGATGAGGTCCTCCTCGGAGACGGCCGCCCGGCGGGACAGGTCGAGGATGGACTGGTTGATCTCGTGCGCCTCCGGGTGCCGGCCCACCTGGCGCAGCATGAAGGCCAGGAGTTTGCCCGCCCTCAGCACCTGCGGATCGTCCTCGCCGGACTGTGCCGTCCAGGCGGTATAGGCATCGCCCGCCATGGTCGCGCCGGTGTCGTGCGCCCCCCAGTAGTAGAGGTAGAGCACGGTCTCGTTGACGAGTTCGCGCACCCAGCGGTCGGGGCTGTGGACCGCTCCGCTGGCGAGGATGTGCGGCAGGAGCTGCTGGTAGGCGGGCCACTGGTCGGAGCTGCTCGGCGAGCCCGGTTTGGCGTTGGCCAGCAGGACGTGCGCGGCGTTGCGCAGCAGGGTGCGCGTCTCGTCGTCCAGGTTGCCGCCGACCACCGTCTGCATCAGGCGGTGCATCTGCAGGGTGCCGCTCTTGTGGTCGATCTTGACCAGGGACAGCTTGCTGAGTTCCCGGGTGGCGCGGGCGAGCAGCACCGGGTCGCGCAGGACGGGGTCGAGTTCGGGGGTGATCTCGATGTTGCGCGAGGTGCGGAGCATCGAGATGGAGATGGGCTCCGGCGCCATGCAGGCGCAGATCTCCAGGAGTTGCCGGGCGGCGGGGTGGTCCTGGGAGAGGCGGTCCAGGGAGATGTTCCAGGCGGCGGCGACGGAGACGGGATAGTCCGCGGTGGGCGCGAGGTCCAGGATCCCCGGGGTGCGCTCCACCAGCAGCGTCAGGTACTCCGAGACGGGCATCCCGGTGGCCGCGTGCCAGGCTCCGGCCTGCTCGACGGCGAGCGGCAGGTCGCCGAGGGCCTCCGCCAGTCGGCCCGCGTCCTCGGTGCTCAGACCGCGTGCGCGCCGCTGAAGCAGCGCGATGCTCTCCTCGCGCTCGAAGACGTCCACGGTCAGCGGGTGGGCGACCCGTTCCCATTCACGGTTCCGCGAGGTGACGATGATCTTCCCCGGTCCGCCGACGGGGAAGTAGGACCGGACCGCCTCGATGTCCTCGGCGTTGTCGAAGACCAGCAGCCAGTTGCCGTACGGCTCGCCCGTGCGCAGCGCCTCGCGGACGGCGGGGACCGCCACGTTCGCCTGGCGCGGGACGTCCAGCTTCAGCGCCACGGCCAGGTCCACCAGGGCCCCCAGGACGAGGCTCTCGCGCTCCGAGGGGATCCACCAGACCACGTTGTACTCGTGGCTGTGCCGGTAGACGTACTCGACAGCGAGCTGCGACTTGCCGACACCGCCCATGCCGTGCAGCGTGTGCGGCAGCACGGCCGTGGTCTCCTCGTCGCGCAGTTGCGCCTCCACCGCGGCCAGCAGGGCTTCCCGGCCGATGAAGTTGGGGTTCTTCGGCGGGACGTTGCCGAGCACCTTCGGCTGCGAGGAACGGCTGTACGGAGGCGGGGCGACTCTGGTTTCCATGGGCGGTACCTTCTGGGACTCGGTCGCAGGGGGTTGGGTGGTGTCGGTGGTCACGAACGCTCCGCCTCTGGGCGTGGGTGTGTCAGAACTCTCATGATTTTCGTGGGCGGGGTCATCCGTGTCCCCGTGCCGCGCCGTGACACCGGCCAGGACGCGTACCGCCCGGCGGGCGTAGGGCCCCGAGAGCGCCTTGAGGAGCGCGACCTCGAGCCGCACGAAGGAGGGGTCCGCGGAGCGGAAGGCGGCTCCGGCCGGGTCCCTCAGCGCCTCCCGCAGGGCCTCGCCGTGCGCCCCGGAACCCGGCAGCGAGGCGTACAGGTTGATCATGCGGGCCACCTGGCTGCGGGTGCCGGTGGCCAGGAGCGCCTCACGGACGCCCTCGGCGAAGTCGGGGGTGCCGCTGCCGTCGGGTCCGTCCCAGTCGACCAGCCCGCCCATCAGGACCTCGGCCATGTGCTCGGGCCCGGCCTGGTGCAACTCCGGCACCCGGTGGCGGACCTCGTCGATCAGGTCGAAGTCGAGGGGCAGGGCGGCCGCGTGCTGGGCCAGGCGGCGGGCCAGGGGCGAGGCGAGCGAGAGGAAGCGGCGCACCGCCGCCTCGGCGGCGCCGCCCTCCCGCCGGGGCGGGTGCAGCCCGCGGGTGGGCTTCCCGGCGGCGAGGGAGCCCGCGACGACGAACGGCAGCCGCCGCTCCAGCCCCGGCTCCCCGCTGACCACCTCGGCCCAGGTGGTGAACGACTCGGCCTTCAGGCTCAGCACCGGGACCGGGACGCCCTGCGGGGCGGGTTCCAGTTCGGTCGCCCCGGCGACGCCGGAGGCGGGCGGGCGCACCAGGTGGTCGTTGGGGACGGCGAAGCCTCCGGAGCCGAGGTCGCCGCGCCAGGGGTGCACCGAGGTGCGGTGCCAGAGGTAGGTGGGCAGCAGGTGGGCCACGGCGGTGGGGCCGCTGCGCGCCAGCCGGTCGAGGAGGCGGTCGGCGTCGGGGGTGGTCCAGCCGTGCGAGAGGCCGTCGGTGACGAGGAGGTGGACGCGGGTGCCGCGCCCGTCGAGCAGTTCGCCGGGGGCGCCCCTGCGGCCGCCCGGCCAGCGCAGGCTCAGTCCGTCCTTCGGGGTCAGTTCCAGGCCCACCACGCGCACGTCGCGGAAGGCGCCGCTGCGGGCGGCCTCCACCGCCACGGCGGCGGCGTGGTCCTTCCACAGACGCATGCTGGGGGAGGCGTCGACGAGCAGCGCGATGTCGAGCGCCTTCTCCTGGGCGGGCCGCAGGTGGGGGATCCACAGGTTGTCCGCCAGCCCGTGTTCCGCCGTGAGGTCCTCGTCGAGCACGGCCCGGTTGCGCGTCGGCACCCTGCGGCTGAGCAGGTGCAGGGCCCGGGCCAGCTGTAAGCGGGTGGCGGACTGCCGGGCCGTGGCGCCCTCGCCGCGGCCGCGGTCGCCGGCGGGCGTACCGGGGACGGCCGCCGTGGAGCCGGGCCCGTCCGCCCGGCCGGGCGCCTCGGCGAGCAGGAGCAGGCCGGGGTCACCCGCGGGCAGGTCGCGGTACTCCGGGACCGGCTGGCGGCGCTCGTCGTCCTCGGACGGGCCGGCGCCGGACCTCGCCTCCTCCGGTTCCCCGTCCCCGGCGTCCTCGCCGGCGCCCGGTGGGGCGGGCGGCGCCGCGGGGGCGGGCGGGACCGACGCGCGGGCGCGCGCGGCCGCCAGGTACACGGCGTCGGCGATCTCCGTCCAGTGCGCGGTGGCGCCGGGCTCCCTGTCGGCGCCCGCGTCGTCGGGCGCGCGTTTGCGCGGAATGCCGTTCACCTCTAGCGGCCCTTCGCCAGGTCGCGCAGCAGCATCTCCAGGAGCCTATGCCCGCCGTCCTGGGCCTGGAAAACGCCCGTGCTGGTCAGATACGCCGCGTTCAGCAGTTGGTCGACCGAATGCGTGCCTCCGCCCTGGAGCCGGGTCACGAAGTCGTCCAGCAGGGTGTCCAGCCCCTCCGGGCGGTGCCGCAGGTGGCTGGCCACGATGGACATCAACTGCTCACGGGTGGGCGCCTGGAGGTCGAGGGGCAGACAGCGCCGGCGGAACGCGGCGGGGAACTCCCGTTCACCGTTGCTGGTGATGATCACCACGGGGAACTCCCGGCACTCCACACGGCCGCCGTGGACGACCGCCTGACCTCCCGGATCGTCGGTGAGGACCTCGACGGACGGCTGCTTGGTGCGGACGAGTTCGGGAATGGGATAGCTCCCGTCCTCCATGACGTGCAGCAGGTCGTTGGGCAGGTCGATGTCGCTCTTGTCGAGCTCGTCGATGAGCAGGACACGCGGCCGATTGTAGGCCAGCAGGGCCGTGCCGAGAGGCCCCAGCGTGATGAAGTCCCCCAGATACGGGGGGCGTTCGGGGCGCTCGTCACCCTGCTGGGCGGCGCCCGGGTCCACCGGGTCGGCGCCCGCGCGCCAGGCGGCGATGGCCTGCGCGCGCCCGATCGCGTCGTACTCGTACAGGCCGTCGCGCAGTGTGGTCCTGCTGACGATGTTCCAGGACAGCACCCGGCCCAGCCGCAGCTCACGGGCGATCAGGTAGGCGAGCGTGCTCTTCCCGACCCCGGGCGGTCCTGTCACCAGAAGGGGGCGGCGCAGCAGCAGCGCCGCGTTGACGACCTCGATCTCCTCGTCCCGCAGGTGGACGCGGGAGTCGGCCAGCCCGAGCCGGCGGGTGTCGGGACTGCTCGGCTCCGGCGGCGGGTCCTGCACCGGGGCGCCGGAGAACTGCCGCCAGTACGGGGCGGGCGGTATCGCGGGCGGGGCGTCGGGGCCGGAGCCCTCGGGGGGCACGCCCGTCGCGCGGAAGAACCACCAGCCTCCCGTGGAGCCGTCGCCGTCGTCCTCGATCACGTCGTCGTGCGGGCGGTCGGACACCTGGGCACCTCATCCTCATTCGCAGTCGACCAGTCGGAAGGGGTCGTCGAACATCAGGCCAATGCCGGTGACGCCCGCGGCTGCCCGCCGTGCCTCCGCGTCACCGCCCGTCGCGTCACCGCCGGTCGCGCCGCCGCCCGCCGCGCCACGGCCCGCCGAGCCACCGGCGGTCGCCGCCGCCACGCGCAGCGCCTTCACGGCGGCGGGCAGCTGGGAGGCGGGGCGGCCGATGGTCATCAGGAGCTGGCTGGCGACGTGCTCGGGCGGATCGGGGTCGCTGTGCCACAGGGCCACGGCGACGCCCTGGCCGACGGCGAGCTTCAGCGGCTCCAGGCCGTGCCCCGGAAGCGCGGGACCGTTCACGGCGACGGCGCAGATCCGGTCGTCGGCGGCGAGCCGGGTGTGCCACTCGTCGACCGTGCAGGGCTCCTTGTCGCAGCGCCAGTTGTGGCTGCGCACCGCGGGGCTGCTGCGGTGGGCCTGCCAGCGGCGGCGCCACAGCCGCCACTGCTCGCTGTCGCGCAGCCGCATGCGCTCCAGGGAACGCAGGTGCACGAAGTAGCGCATGCTGATCGGCTTGCCGGGGTTGCCGCCCACCGAGGTGCGGATGCCCGCGAAGTCGTGGCCCCAGAGCCGGTGCGGCACGACGAACTCCACGTGCACCGCGCCGGTGTCCTCGGCGTCCGGGTCGGCGTCCATCCACAGGTCGCCCGCCCGGCCCAGGGCGCGGTGGACGGCCGAGCTCAGCTCCCGCTCGGTGGTCCGCTCCGGCTGGCCGGGCCGCGGGTCCCAGTAGCCGCTCACCGGGTTGACCCAGTGGCGCACGAAGACCTCGTCGGAACCGTCGTCGGCCGGATCGACCATGACGGTGAGGCAGCGCGGCGTGTCCGCCTTGGACGGGCGGCGTTCCGTGATGGCCCGCCGCCGGATCTCGAGGGCGTCGAGCAGAGCGGGGTCGTGGCCCCTGGCCCAGCGGGTGCTCCAGTCCCTCAGCCGGGAGCCGGCGTTGGGGGAGGCGACGGTGGCGGCGAGGAACTCCATCAGGACCACCGCGGGCGGCAGGCCGTCGGGCTGCGCGTTGAACTCCAGCAGGTAGAGGAACAGCTCGTCCGGGGGGATGCGCGGCAGGTCCAGGTTGAGCTCCCGCAGGAGCTGGTCCCGCAGGTGGGGGTGGGCGCGCGGTCCCAGGTCCTGTAACAGCAGCAGCGCCGCGTCGCGGTGCTCGCGGGCGATGCCGTCGATCACCGGAGTGGGCGGCGCGGGGGCGTCGGTGGGCGCGGTGAAGGCCGCCTCGATGCGCTGGTCCAGCAGCTGGGCGTCGTCGTCGCCGATGTAGACGCGCACCGTGCGGATCAGGGCGACGCGTCCGCGCTCCACCAGGGCGGGGTCGTCGTCGGGGAGGAGGGCGTCGGTGAGGAACACGAGGTCCGCGCGGGGGGAACGGGTGACGCCGGGGGGTTCGACCCGCGCCAGGCGGGCCGCCATGTCGACGAAGGGGGCCCGGATCCGGTCGTTGCGCAGCTCCTCGAACTTGCACAACTCGTCGACGAACGCCAGCCGCAGTCGCTCCAGCGGCGTCGATGGCCACCGATTGTCCATCTGCACCGACCATCCCCCATGAGTCGGCGGGGCGATTCCCCGGCCCGGGAAATTACCATGCCCTTTCCGGGCTCGCCAGACACACCGGACGCCGCTGTACACGGGGATCACGAGGGTCCCGGACCGTCCGCACCGGGTGGGGCCGGACGGGGCCGGCTGGGGCCGGGGGGAGTTCCGCGGCCCGGCCGCGGCGCGCACGCGGAACGGCCGTGTCCCGGACGAGGCGCTGTGCGGCCCTGGTGTGCCGATCGTCACCGGCGGCGGGGAATGCCCCGGCATACCGACTGGTTCGCACAAGTACGCGGACGCGCGCGTCGTCGAACGGCGCCCGCGCCCGCGCAGTGTGACCGAAGACTGCCCGCTGACTGTCCCTCCCTTAGGAGCCCCACGTGACCGTCGCCACCGGTGCCGAGATCGCCGACCGCGCCTCCCAGGTCCTGGCCCGCCCGCTCACCATCAACGGCATGACGCTGCGCAACCGTCTGGTGATGCCGCCCATGACCCGCAAGTTCTCCCCGGGCGGAGTGCCGGGCGAGGACGTCGTCGCCTACTACCGGCGGCGCGCCGCGGCCGAGGTCGGGCTGATCGTGACCGAGGGCACGTACGTCGACCGTCCGGCCGCCGGTGACAGCCGCCGGGTGCCGCGCTTCCACGGCGAGGACGCGCTGGCCGGCTGGCGCGAGGTCGTCGAGGCGGTGCACGCCGAGGGCGGGAAGATCGTCCCGCAGCTGTGGCACGTCGGCATGACCCGCCCGGAGGGCCGCGGCCCGTCCCCGGACGCCCCGTCCGAGGGCCCGTCGGGCCTGCTGCTGAACGGTGAGGCGGCCCCGAACGGCCGCGCGATGACCCAGGAGGACATCGACGCCACCGTCGCCGCCTTCGCCCGGGCCGCCGCCGACGCCGAGCGCGTCGGCTTCGACGGCGTCGAGCTGCACGGCGCCCACGGTTACCTCATCGACCAGTTCCTGTGGGAGCGCACCAACCGCCGCACCGACGGGTACGGCGGCGACGCGGTGGCCCGCACCCGCTTCGCGGTGGAGATCGTCAAGGCGGTCCGCGCCGCGGTCTCGCCCGACTTCCCGGTCATCTTCCGCTTCTCCCAGTGGAAGTCCGACGCCTACGACGCCAAGCTGGCGACCACCCCGGAGGAGCTGGAGGCGGTGCTGCGGCCGATCTCCGAGGCCGGCGTCGACGCCTTCCACGCCTCCACCCGCCGCTACTGGCTGCCCGAGTTCGAGGGCTCCGACCTCAACCTGGCCGCCTGGACGAAGAAGCTGCTCGGCAAGCCGGTGATCACCGTCGGCTCGGTGGGCCTGGACGGCAACTTCACCGACGCCTTCGCCGGCAAGGGCGCCCCGGTGCGCGCCGTCGACGACCTGCTGGACAGCGTGGAGCGCGAGGAGGTCGACCTGGTGGCGGTGGGCCGCGCGCTGCTCCAGGACCCCGAGTGGGGCGCCAAGCTGCTCGGCGGGCGCACGGACGAGCTGACGCCTTACGACGCCGCCTCGCTGATGAACCTGCACTGATCCCCGGCCCACACCACCGCCGGGACGCGAACGGGCCCGGGGCGCGGACCGCCTCCGCGCCCCGGGCCCTTCCCGTCGCCGTCGCCGCGGGCTCCTGCCGTCGCCGTCGCCGTCCGGCGGGGCCGCCGCGCGTCCCGGTCAGCCCATCGGTTCGACGGGCACGACCCGGGGCTCGCCCCAGACGCGCAGCACCTCGTAGTCGGTGAACTCGTGCACCAGCCGGTACGCCATGGCGGGGCGCGGGGAGCGGCGCTCGGCGGCCAGGAACAGCTCGGCCTCCCGGCGGTCCCGGCGCGGCGTGCCGCACAGCTCCCAGGCGCGGCCGTTCCACGCCTCCGGCAGCCAGCGCTGCTGCGGCTGCGGACGGTCGCCGTGCATCCCGTACCGCGACGGCACCGGGTCCACCGGACGGTCCGGGACCGGCCCGCCGCTGAGCCGGGCCCGGCGGGCCGAGCGGCGGCGGGTCTCGCAGAGCAGGCACAGGTCCGGCGCGCTCGCGTCCACGGGCCCGCCCGGGTGTTCCGGGCAGCGGGTGGCCGGGGCGGCCGTGGTGACGGTGTCCTCCAGCAGCTCCATCGCGCGCCGCAGGTCGCCCTTCAGCTCGTGCAGCCGCGAGTCGGGGGTGTCGGCGCCCAGGGCCTCCCCGTGCTCGCCGAGCACGCGCAGGGCGCGGCCCAGGGCGTTGAGCTGTGCGTGGTTCACGGCGGTGCGGTCCTTTCCGGGAGGTGACGAGACCGGCGCGACGGTGCGGGAGCGGGACCGGCGGAAGCCGGAGCCGGGCGCCTCGCGGTGACGTCGCGGCGGGCCGCGGCGGGTCGACGTGCGTCGGAGTGCGTCGGAGTGCGGCTTCCAGCGTCGCACACGCCGGGCCGGCCCCCCGAGCGCGCGCGGCGGGCGCGGCGGCGCACAATGCGGGCATGACCGCATCCCACGCCGACCCCGCCGACCTCGACGCGCTGCGCGCCCGCTGGGCGCGGACCCTGACCGCCGCCCGCGGCGGGGCCGCGGAGCCGGATCCGGCGCCGTACGCGGAGAACCTGCTGGCCCGCTGGGCGGAGCCGCAGCGGCACTACCACACGCTCACCCACCTGACCGCGGTGCTGGACCGGGTGGACGAGCTGGAGCGGCACGCGGCCGACGCGGACGTGGTGCGCCTGGCGGCCTGGTTCCACGACGCCGTGTACCGGCCGGACCGTTCCGAGAACGAGGAGCGGTCCGCCCGCATCGCCGAGACCGCGCTCCCCGAGGCGGGCGTCGACGCGGCGAGGACGACCGAGGTCGCGCGCCTGGTCCGGCTCACCGTCACCCACGACCCGGCCGAGGACGACCGTGACGGCCAGGTGCTGTGCGACGCCGACCTGGCGGTCCTCGCCTCGCCGCCCGAGGCGTACGCCGCGTACACGGCGGCGGTCCGCCAGGAGTACCACTTCGTCCCGCCCGAGCTGTTCCGCGAGGGCCGGGCCGCGGTGCTGCGCCAGCTCCTGGAACTGCCCCGGCTGTACCGCACCCCCCACGGCGCGGAGCGCTGGGAGGCGACCGCCCGCTACAACCTGCGGGCCGAAATGGACCTGCTCACCGGCTGATCGCCGCCTAGGCTCCGTACATGACAATTCTGGGGGCCCTCGGGGGCGACGCGGCGGCGCGAGCGGTGACGGACACGGTGGCGGAGGCGGTGGCGGCGCTGCGGCCGGCCGCGGGACGCGACTGGTCCGGCGTCCGGGCGGGCCAGGTCGAGTGGGACTGCCTGCACACCGCCGAGCACATGGTCAGCGACCTCTTCGCGTACGCCACGCAGCTGGCGACGCGCGCGCCGGCCGCCTACCGGCCGGTCGAGTACACCCTGGACCCGCCGGGCACCGGTGCCGAGGGGGCCCTGGAAGCGATCGAGGCGGGCGGCGTGATGCTCGCCCTGGCCTGCCGCACGGCGCCCCGCGCGGCCCGCGGCTTCCACCCGTACCCCTTCCGCAGCGCGGGCCGGGAGGGCTTCGCCGCGATGGGCATGGCGGAGGTCCTGCTCCACACCCACGACATGGCGCAGGGTCTGGACGTCGCATTCCGGCCGTCCGCCGAGCTGTGCGGCTACGTGCTCGCGCGGCTCTTCCCCCACGTGCGCCAGGGCGACGACCCGTGGCGGACGCTGCTGTGGGCCACCGGGCGCGGGGAGCTGCCCGGCGAGGAGCCGGTGGACGGGTGGCGCTGGTACAACAACCCGCTCGTCGAGGCGGAGCGGCTGACGCTGGAGGCGCTGACCGTGCCGGCCGCGGCGGACCTCGCGCTCGGCGGCGACGGCGGCTTCGACTGGGTCTCCGGCGGGCCGTTCGAAGGCACCCGGGAGGGCGCCTCCCTCATCACCGCGGCCTACGAGAAGGGCGCGTTCCGGCCCGAGTGGGGTTCCTACGTCCTGGTGCGCCGTGAGGACGACCGCGCGGTCGGCTCGATGGGCTTCCACGGCCCGCCGGACGAGGAGGGCCGGGTGGAGATCGGCTACGACCTCGCGGTCGCGGCCCGCGGCAAGGGCTACGCCACGGAGGCCCTGCGCGCGCTCGCCGGGTGGGCCCTCGCACGGGACGGGGTGAGCGTGGTGACCGCCAGGGTGGACCCCGCCAACGCGGCCTCGCGGCACGTGCTGGAGCGGGGCGGCTTCCGGCAGGCCGGCCACGTGGACGGGGCGGGCGGGGTACTGGTCTTCGAGCGGCGGGGGGACTGACCGCGCCCGGTCGCTGAGGCCGGGGCCCGCCGCCGGTCAGCCGGCGGCGAGCCGCGCCCTCTGCAGGGCGTTCAGCCGGGCGACGTAGAGGGCGGTCGCCACGGCGGTGGGCACGATCAGGAGGCGCAGGACCAGCCCGAGCAGGGCTGGGCCTTCCAGGCTGTAGGTGTACCAGCTGTCGTAGTCCGGGTCGGAGCAGCACTCGCCGACGGAGTGGTAGTCGAGGGTGCCCGAGTCGGCCCACTCGTAGGCGCCCCAGTACCAGAAGGCCGGGGCGGTCAGGGCGCCGACCACCCAGAAGCCCCACCAGACGTGCAGCCGGGCCGCGGGGGCCATGGCGCCGCCGGGGGGGCTGGAGGCGTGCCAGACGTCGTCGGCGATCTGCTTGGGCAGGAAGAGATTGCCGAACGGGACGAACCAGGACCACAGGGCCGTCGCCCTGCCGTACCGCAGCCGACCGGGGGCGAAGTCCTCGGCGACGGCGCGCACCCGGGCGCACCAGAACAGCCACGCCACGATCAGGGCGACGGCGGTGCCGGTCTGGATGCCGCCCCAGACGTAGGCGATGTCGTCGGTGATCTCGGAGGAGTACTCGACCGAGGTGCCGTCCAGGTTCAGCTGGGTGATGGTCGCCCCCACCGCCACCAGCGCGTGCAGCGTCAGCGTGATGTGGACCGCGACCGTGGACGGATGGGCGCCGTCGTGCCCGTGGCGTTCCTCGGCCAGGGTGCGGAGCGGCGAGGAGGTCCCGCCCCGGGGGGCCGGGGCCGCAGGGGTTCCGCCGGGGGGTGTCGCGCTCCCCGGCGTCGCGCCTGCGGGTGCGGTGCCGGGCGCGGGTGCGTCCGGAGGCGGCGTGCTTCCCGGCGGCACGCTGGGTGGCGCCGCGTCCACAGGCCACGACGGCGGGGCGTCGGGGACGGTGAGGGGTGCGGTCGCCGGGGCGGCGGGTGCGGCGGCCGGGGCGGGAGGCGGTGTCCCGGCGCGCGGCGGTGAGGCCTGCGGCGGGACGGGCAGGACAGGCGGAACGGTCGGGGCGGATGCGGCGGCCAGGCCAGTGCGGGGGTCCTCGTGTTCCAGGAGCTGTGCCGCGTCCTGCCCGAGCCGGGCCAGCACCGGGGCGGGCAGCCACGGGCCGAGGTGGCGGAACTGGGTCTCGTCCCGCCCCCTGAGGGCGGCCAGCGAGGGCCGCGCGGCCGGGTCCTTGGCGAGACAGTCCCGCACCAGCGGCAGCAGGGACTCCGGGACGCCGGTGAGGTCCGCCTCCTCGTGCACCACCCGGTACATGAGCGCGTGCGGGCCGCCCTCCGACACGTCGAAGGGCAGGCGTCCGCAGGCGGCGAAGGCGAGGACCGAGCCCAGCGAGAAGACATCGCAGGCGGCGGTGAGGCGCTCGCCGCGCACCTGTTCGGGGGCCATGAAGCCCGGGGAGCCGACGATCACCCCGGTGGAGGTCAGGCCCCCGTGGGTCGGGCCGTCCAGCGCCCGGACGATGCCGAAGTCGATCACCTTGGGACCATTGATGGTGATCATGATGTTGGAGGGCTTCAGGTCACGGTGGACGAGCCCCGCGCTGTGGATGTCGGCCAGCGCGTCGCACAGGCCGGACGCCAGGCCGCGCACCGAGCGCTCGGGCAGCGGACCGTGACGGGTCACCACCTCGCCCAGGGTCGGACCGGGGACGTAGGCGGTGGCGACCCAGGGCCGGTCGGCCCGCGGGTCGGCGTCCAGGACCTCCGCCGTCCAGTCCCCGCCGACCCGCTGGGCGATGGAGACCTCCTCGGCGAAGCGGAGGCGGAAGTCGGGAAGGGCGGCCAGCTCGGAGCGGATGGACTTCACCGCCACCATGCGGCCGCGGGGGGAGCGGGCGAGGTACACCACTCCCATCCCGCCCTCGCCCAGACGGCCCAGCAGCCGGTAGTCCGCCACACGTACGGGATCGTCCTCACGCAGGGCCAGCACAGCGCGGAGCCTCCTTCACCACGGGCGCCGACGGCGCGCGAACACCGCAGGAGCGTAGTGGAGGGAGGCGCCCCGCCGGGTGGTTTCACCGAGTACGCACGGGTTCCTCGTTCCTCGCCCTAGGCTGCGGCTCCGGGCCCGCCCCCGCGCTTGCGGCGGCGCAGGCCGGCGGCGTGCAGGAGGCGGACGATCTCGCGGCTGCGGACCGGGAGCGCGCCGGCCGCCACCGCGTCGGCGTAACGGTCGGCGGGGATGTCGTAGTGGTCGCCGTCGAAGGCGCGCCGGGGCGCGCCCAGCAGCGCCGCGAAGGCGTGCAGCTCGTCGAAGGAGACGTCGCTGATCAGGTGGGACCACAGCCGGCCGTGTCCGGGCCAGTCGGGCGGGTCGATGTAGGCGGCCACCGGATCAGGAGGCCCCCGGCAGGGCGGAGGCGAGCCCGCCGACCGCCGCCACCCGTACGCCCGCCTGGTGGCACACCCAGTGCGGATCCGGCCCCAGCTCCGGCTCGACCTCCAGCGCGTGCGGCTCGCCGTGCGCGCAGACCGGGCACAGCGGCCACCGCCCGTACCTGTCGAGCAGCGCGTCCTGGACGTCCTGCGCGACCAGGCCGGGCAGGAAGCCCGCGCCCTCCGGCCACTGTTCCACCCACCAGCGCCGCTGCACCACCGAGTCCTCGACCAGTGAAACCACGTCGGCCTGGGCGACGTCTCCAGCTACCAGGTCGGCGAGGACCAGGGCGCGTGCCGCGTGCACGGCCTGTTCGAGGGGGCTGATGGCGCTCATGCCCCCATTGTCACGCGCCCTTGACCGCGGCCAGGCGATGAAAATATCTTTCAGGTACCCCTCGTGAGATGAAGGAAATTTTCGTGAGCGCAGCGAGCCAGCCGTCCGCCGCCCGCAGGGCCGCGACCCGCTCCCCGGGCCGGGCCGTGGCGCCCGCGCCCGCCCCGCCCGCTCCGGCCGCCCTGGCGGCGAAGGTGCGGACGCTGGCCCCGTCGATGACGCGGTCCATGCAGCGGGTCGCCGAGGCCGTCGCCGGTGATCCGGCGGGCTGCGCGGCGCTCACCGTCACCGGGCTGGCGCAGCTCACCGGCACCAGCGAGGCCACCGTGGTGCGCACGGCGCGGCTGCTGGGCTACCCCGGCTACCGGGACCTGCGGCTCGCGCTGGCCGGTCTCGCCGCGCAGCAGGAGTCGGGCCGCGGGCCCTCGGTGACCGCCGACATATCCGTGGACGACCCGATCGCCGAGGTCGTCGCCAAGCTGGCCCACGACGAGCGGCAGACCCTGGCCGACACGGCCGCCTCCCTGGACACCGCGCAGCTCGGCGCGGCCGTCGCGGCGATGGCGGCCGGGCGGCGGATCGACGTGTACGGGGTGGCGGCCTCCGGCCTGGTCGCCCAGGACCTGGCGCAGAAGCTGCTGCGGATCGGGATGGTCGCGCACGCGCACAGCGACCCGCACCTGGCCGTCACCAACGCCGTGCAGCTGCGCGGCGGGGACGTGGCGGTGGCGATCACCCACTCCGGCTCCACCGGGGACGTGATCGAGCCGCTGCGGGTGGCCTTCGAGCACGGCGCGACGACGGTGGCCATAACCGGCCGCCCCGGATCACCGGTCACCCAGTACGCGGACCACGTGCTGACCACCTCGACGGCCCGCGAGAGCGAGCTGCGGCCGGCCGCGATGTCCTCGCGCACCGGTCAGCTGCTGGTCGTCGACTGCCTGTTCGTGGGCGTCGCCCAGCGCACCTACGACCGCGCCGCGCCCGCCCTGTCCGCCTCCTACGAGGCGCTCGCGCACCGCCACCGACGCTGACCCGACCGCACCTCCCGCCGCGCCCACCCGTCGGCCGTCCCGATTCCGTTCCCCGATCCCGCCGTCGTCCCGACCGGCTCGCCCGCCCGCCGCCCCGACTCCGCCCGCCCATCCCGCCGTCGTCACGACCGGCCGCGCCCGCCAGCCGTCTCGGCTTCGCCCGCCGGTGCCGCCGTCCTCATCACCGACTTCGTCCGCCGATCCCGCCCCACGATCCCGGGAGTGCCCGCCGCCATGTCCGGTGCCGAACTGAGAGTCCAGCTCGAAAGCCTCGCCACCGAGGCAGCCCGCCCCGACCTCGCCGAGCTCGACCGGCTGCCCACCGAGCGGATCGCGGAGCTGATGAACGAGGGGGACGCCGCCGTGCCCGCCGCGGTCCGCGGACAGGTGCCGCGGATCGCCGCCGCCGTGGACGCGATCGCCGCGCGGATGGCGCGCGGCGGCCGCCTGATCTACGCGGGCGCAGGGACGGCGGGCCGGCTGGGCGTGCTGGACGCCTCCGAGTGCCCGCCCACCTTCGGCACCGCCCCCGGGCAGGTCACCGGCCTGATCGCGGGCGGCCCCGAGGCGCTGGTGACGTCGATCGAGGGCGCCGAGGACGACGCGGACGCCGCGCGGGCCGACCTCGACGCGCTCGGCCTGACCTCCGGCGACTGCGTGGTCGGAGTCTCCGCCTCGGGGCGGACGCCGTACGCCGTGGCCGCGGTGCGGCACGCCCGCGCCGCCGGGGCCCTCACCGTGGGGGTGGCGTGCAATCCGGGCAGCCCGCTGGCCGCGGCGGCGGAACACCCCGTCGAGGTCGTGCCCGGTCCCGAGATCGTCGCGGGCTCCACGCGGCTGAAGGCCGGCACGGCGCAGAAACTCGTCCTCAACATGCTCTCGACCATCACCATGGTCCGCCTCGGCAAGACCTACGGGAACCTGATGGTCGACGTCCGGGCCACCAACGAGAAGCTGCGGGCGCGCGCCCACCGGATCGTCGCCCTGGCCACGGGCGCGCCGGACGAGGAGGTGGCCGCGGCGCTGCGGGCCACCGGCGGCGAGGTCAAGCCCGCGGTGCTGGTGGTGGCCGCCGGGGTGGACGCGCAGACGGCGGCGCGGCTGCTGGAGAAGTCCGGAGGTCACCTCAGGGCCGCGCTCGGCGGGGCGGCGGACTGACGCGGGACCTCAGGTGCCGGCGGCGTCCGGCGGCGCCTCGTTCCCCTCGTTCCCCTCGTTCAGCAGGTGGAACAGCAAGTGGTCCTGCCACCGCCCCGCTATGCGCAGGTACCGCGGGGCGACGCCGAACGGGGTGAAGCCGTTGCGGCGCAGGACGCGCTGCGAGGCGGCGTTGTGGAACAGCGTGCACGCCTCCAGGCGGTGCAGCCCCAGCTCGCCGAAGGCCAGGCGCACCGCGTCGGCGACCGCGGCGGTGGCCAGGCCCCGGCCGCCGGCCTCCCGCGCCACCCAGTAGCCCAGCGACGCGGACAGGAACGCGCCGCGGACGACGTTGTTCACGCTCAGCCGGCCGGCCAGGCGACCGTCCTCGTCCAGGACCGCCAGCGGGACCATCACGCCGCGGGAGTGCAGTTCGAGGCATTCGGCGAGCACCGCGCGCTGCCCGGAGGCGGTGAACCAGGAGTCCGGGCGCGCGGGTTCCCAGGGGTCCAGGAACTCCCGGTTGCGGCGGAGGCAGGCGGCGAGCTCCTCGGCGTCGTCGAGTGTGACGAGGCGGGTGACGGGCGGCTGCATGGTCAGTTCCCTTCCAGCGCGCGGTGATGGCCGACCACCGGGCGGCCGTCGAGGAGGAAGTGGCCGGTCACGGTGAAGCCGCAGCGTTCCAGGACGCGGCGGGAGGCCAGGTTGTCCTCGTCGGCCGTCGCGGTGAGCGCGCGCAGGCCGTACAGCTCGGCGGCGGTCCGGCACAGCTCCCGCACGGAGGCGGTGGCCAGGCCCCGGCCCGCGTACCGCTCGGCGACCCGGTAGCCCAGCTCGGCGGAGCCGTCGGTCACGTCGACCAGATTGACGCGGGCCGCGATCTCCCCGCCGTCGCCGCGCACCACGTGGAAGTGGCAGACGCCCGCCTCCTGTTCGGCCAGCAGGGCGCCAAGACGGTCCGCGAAGTGGGCGAAGTACGCGTCGCCCCGGTCCGCGACGGTGCGGGCGAACCAGGCGCGGTTCTCCTGCTCGAAGGCCAGCAGGGCCTCCGCGTGGCAGGCGCGCAGGCGTTCGAGGGTGGGCATGGCGCGAGGGTACGCGCGGTGGCGCCGACGCGCCCCGCCCTTCCGGAAGATCACGACGCCTGCCGCGTCCGGCCGCCGTCCGCTGTGCGCGGGCGGGGACCGCGTTAGCGTGACGGCATGACTACTCCCGCGGACGTACGACGAGTTGACCGTGACCCCGAGCTGCCCGGGCGGCTGCTCACCGCCGAACGCGACGCGCTGGTCCCGCTGCTGCGGTCCCGGCCCGACGCCGACTTCGACCTGCCGGTGCCCGCCTGTCCCGGCTGGAGCGTGCGGGACGCGCTGTCCCACTGCGGGGCGGTGCTCACCCGTCTGGTGGAGGACCGGTGGGAGCGGGGGACCGGCGGCCCCGAGGCCAACGCCCGGGACATCGCGGAGCGGGCCGGCTGGCCGGTGGCGCGGATCGTGGACGAACTGGACCGGGGGATGGCCGAGGCCGGCGCCGCGATCGCCCGGAACGAGCGCGGGTCGCGGGACGGGGTGGCGTTCGGCGAGTGGGTGCACGCCGGGGACGTGCGCGAGGCGTGGGGCCTGCCCGGGGCCTACGCGGGACCCGGGCAGGCGGACGCGCTGCGGCTGCTGGCCTGGGTGACCGCGCACTACGGCCTGGCCACCGTCCACGCCGACCTGGACGGCTACGACGAGCCTCTGCGGCTGGGCGACCCCGCGCGGACCCCGGCGCGGTACATCGGCGACGCGGCGACGCTGGTCCGGCTGTGCACGGGGCGGTCGACGGCGGGAGCGTCCTACGAGCTGGCCGGGGTGAGCGAGGCCGAGCTGAACATCTTCGGCTGACCCGGCGGTGCGGGGCGCGTACCCTGGGGGTCCAATTGGACTAGACCTATGTGGTGGTGGCCCGTGAGTCTCGTGAGTGCGGAGCGTCCGGTGCTGGAGGTGATCGCGCTCGACGCCGAGGACGCGGTCGCGGCGCGGGAGGGCGGGGCGGACCGCCTGGAGCTGGTGACCGACATGGCGGCCGACGGGCTGTCCCCGTCGGCCGCCGTCTTCGCGGCGGTGCGGGCGGCGGTGGACCTGCCGGTGCGCGTGATGCTGCGCCTGTCCGACGGGTTCTCCGCCGGGGGCGACGCGGGGGTGGGCGAACTGGTCCGCCGGGCGGGCGAGCTGCGGGAGGCGGGCGCGACGGAGTTCGTGCTCGGCTTCCTGGACGGGTTCGGGCTGCTCGACCTCGCGGCGACGGAACGGGTGGTGGCGGCGCTGGACGGCTGCGCGTGGACGTTCCACCGGGCGCTGGACCACGCGGCGGACCGGGCCTCGGTCCGCAAGGCCCTGGCGGGGCTGCCGGGGCTCGACCTGTGCCTGACCGCCGGTGCGGCCGGCGGGGTGGGGACCGGCCTGCCCGTGCTGCTGGCCGAGGCCGCGGCCGCGACCCCCGGCGACCCCGGGCTGATGGTCGGCGGCGGCCTGCGGCTGGACCACGTGCCGCCGCTGCGGGCGGGCGGCGTCCAGGCCTTCCACGTCGGCGGCGCGGTCCGCGACGAGGGCGGCTGGGCGGGCAGGGTGTCCCCGGCCGCGGTGCGCGCCTGGCGCACCGCGGTGGACCTCGTACCCGCCGCGTGACCGTCGCGCCGCGTGGCCGCCCGGTGGTCGAGCAGTCCAGCCGCGCCGTCGGGCGGGCAGCGCAGCCTCGTGGCTGCCGGTGGCCGACCAGCCCGGCCGCGTGGCCGTGCCGACGGCCGCCTGGCCGTCGAGCCGTCGAGCCGTCGAGCCCGCGGGGCTGCCGGGCGGTCGAGCGGTCGAGCCCGCGGGGCTGCCGGGCCGCATGGTGCCCGAGCCGCCCAGCCGCGTGGCCGCCGCCCAGCCGCGTGGCCGCCGAGCCCGGTGGCTGCCGGGACGGGTGGCTGCCGTCGAGCCACCGTCCGCGCCGCCCAGCAGCCGGGCTGGGTGGCCGTCGGCCGCTCGGCTGCCGCC